>CAZWLZ010000132.1:0-9276 GCA_964634505.1 uncultured bacterium
GGTGTTAGGGTGTTGGGGTATTGGCTAATAGGTAAGGGGTAATGGGTAATGGGTAAGGGGGGAAGAAAAATATCCTCAGTTTTAACTATAAAATTCTAGTTTTGAAGTTTCAAAGTAATGTAATGTAATTTTATTCTCCTCAAACCTTCTTAACAAACCTAATGCCTAACACCTAAAGCCTAAAACCTTCTTAAAAAACCTAAAACCTTTGATTAGGATAATGTCAGTTAAGATAAATAATAATTAATAAGAAAATTAGAATCTTAGTAAAATTGATTATCAATGATGAAATGGCCTTATCTAATCTTATGGTTAAGTTTAAGTGGTTTTGTAAACAGTTGTAGTAATTATCCAAGATTATTAAATTTTCCCTTTGATGGGGGAGGACGTAGTTTGAATAGTCGTACATCAGAAGTCAATCCACAAATGGCAGGAGAATATATTACCTTTATTTCCGATCGTAATAATTCTCAGGATGTGTATTTATTCAATGCTAAAACTAGACGTTTAATTGATTTACCCGGTTTAAATACTTTAGATGAAATTGCTGCTAATCCTTCTGTTTCACAAGATGGACGTTATTTAGTTTTTTTGGCCATTCGGCAAGGCAAATCTGCTATATTTTTATATGATCGTACCACTCAACAAAAACGTTTATTAACTGGGAATCTTCAAAACGAAGTTAGAAATCCGATGATTAGTGCCAATGGCGAAAAAATAACTTTTGAAATTGCTAATAATGGGCAGTGGGATGTTGCTATCGTTGATATTAAAGGAAATCCCTTGAATATTCCTACTAATTTAATTAAGTAATAGGGAGTTGGGGTGTTAGGGGTTTGGGGTATTAGGGTATTAGGGTGTTGGGGTTTTAGGTAATGGGGAATGGGGAATAGGGAATAGAGAAGAGAATGATTAATAGAGAATAAATAGTTAATCTTGCACAATAGACAATAGAAGTATAAAAATAAAAAATTCTATTCTCTCTTGCCTTTGCACCTTTGCAAGAGACAATATACCAAACTTAACCAAAGTCAAATAATTATATTGAAACAGATTATTTTGCTTAATTTCAGGTGCAATAAGTATAAATTGCTTTAAAATTGATGATCATCTCTGAGTTTTTTAATAAATAAAAATATAAAATAATGACTGTTTCTAGTAATAATTTTGAGTGGTTATATAGGGGTATTAGTGAGATATTTCCTCATCAACCTTTGTCAGAAAAAAAAGAGGAAAATTTAGAAAAATTAGCTTTAAATGGCGATCGCCAATTGCGAATAAAACTTGGTATCGATCCTACAGGCACTGATTTACACTTAGGGCATAGTATTCCTTTTCGTAAATTACGAGCGTTTCAAGATGCTGGGCATAAGGCGGTGGTTATTATAGGAGATTTTACCGCACAAATAGGAGATCCCACCGGAAAAAGTCAAGTTAGAAAACAGTTAACTGAAGAGGAAGTAAAAAAAAATGCTCAAACTTATCTTAATCAATTACGACCAATTTTAGATTTTGATACTCCTAATCGTTTGGAAATTCGTTATAACTCAGAATGGCTTTCTGCTTTAGATTTAGCTAAAATTCAAGAGTTACTCGCTACCATGACAGTACAACAAATGTTAGCAAAAGAGGGCTTTTCTGAACGTTATAATCAAGAAAATCCTATCTATATCCATGAATTTCTCTATCCTTTGATGCAAGGTTATGATTCGGTGGCCATTAATGCTGATGTGGAATTAGGTGGCACTGATCAAAAATTTAATATTGCTGTGGGTAGAGATTTGCAAAAATATTTCGGACAAAAACCTCAATTTGGCTTACTTTTACCTATTTTAATTGGCACAGATGGAGAGCAAAAAATGTCCAAATCTCTCAATAATTATGTGGCTTTACAAGAGGATGCTCTTTCTATGTATTCTAAATTAGAAAAAACTCCCGATACTTTATTAAAAAATTATTTTGAACTATTGACAAATTTACCTTTATCTGATTTGCCAGAAAATCCGAGAGAATGTCAAAAATTATTAGGCTTAGAAATAGTAAGTAATTATCATGGTAGAGAAAATGCCGTAATTGCTCAAAAAACGGCTGAGGATATAGTTAAACAACAAAATATAGTTGATGTAGAAGGTGTGCCTGAATTTTCTTTGAGTAAGGTAACATTTCCTGTTAAATTATTTTATCTTCTGTCGGCTAGTAGTTTGGTTAATAGTAGCGGTGAAGGAAGAAGACAAATTCAAGGAGGTAGTGTAAGATTAAATGGCGATCGCCAAACAGAAGTTGATCAAATCTATGAAAATCCAGAGGAATTAATCGGCAAAATTTTACAAGTAGGCAAGAAAAAATTTATTCGTTTAGTTAAATAGGTATTAGATAGTAGGTATTAGCTAATGGGTAATAGTTAAGGATAAGAAAAAAAACAGATAGACTAAAATTGACAATTTTCTTAGTATCTATCTTATCTTAAGTCTTGTATTAGGACTTACTCGGGAATAGCTTTGAATTTTTAGTATCTTAAAAATGTTAAGTCTATTAACTGTTAAAGTATATTTTATTCTTTTCTTTTATTTATTAATTTTTTAAAATTATATCATTGTACTAATAGTAATATATAGTTTGTGTATCTTATGCAAAAAGTAGTAAAGAAGATTATATCTTTTACTTATCTAATTCCTTTTTTTTGGTTAATTTTCTTTGTCATTAAATTTAGTGTTAATGTTCCTTTTAATGATGAATGGGTATTAGTAACTTTTTTTAATAAACTTGCTTCAAAAAATTTAACATTTCAAGATTTTGCCAGTTTTCATAATGATCATAGAATGTTTTTTCCTAGAATAATTTTTTTTTTAGTAGGAATCACTTCCCAATGGAATGTAAGATTAGAGATGTATCTAGGAGTAATTTTAAGTGGTTTAAGTTTTTATCTATTGTTTAAGATAAGTCAGAATAATCAAAATACAAATAAAATAATTTTTTCTTTAACTAATCTTATAACTGCTTTTTTATTTTTTAGTTTAATTCAAATTGAAAATTGGTTATGGGGTTTTCAAGTAGCTTGGTTTTGGATTAATTTCTGGATAATTTTAGCAATTTTTATTTTAACGACACAGAAAATTTGTAATCCTAATTTAAAATTATATTTAGCCGCTTTTTGCTGTTTTATTGCTAGTTTTTCCTCCGCTCAAGGTTTATTTTCTTGGTTATCTCTTCTTCCTTGTATCTTAACTTTGTCGAAAACAAAAAAAAATATATTATTTAACGTGATCATTTGGTTAATTTTATTTTTTATCTGTGCGGTTATTTATCTTGATGGTTATGAAACAGTAAATAAAAATTCTGATACTATTTTAAATTTCCAAAATATATTAATTGCTATTAATTATTTTTTCACCTTAATCGGTAATAGTTTATTTTTGCCCAAATTTAATAATACTCAACTGATAGGATTACTGATTTTTATTACTTTTATTAGTTTAAATATAATTATTTTTATCTTAATTTCTAAAAATAAAATTAATTTTTATGACCAAATTACTCCTTGGATTTCTTTAGGATTATTCTCTCTTATTTTTTGTTTCATAACTACTATTGGAAGATTTCATTTAGGTGTAAATCATGCTTTAGCATCAAGATATACGACGGTTTCTATTTTGTTATTGATTTCTTGTGTACAATTAAGTAAAGTTCTTATTACTATAAATTCTTCATGGTTTTCAGCTAAATTTTATCGATATTTCAGTATTTATTTTATTTTTGGAAATTTATTATTTTTAACCATTTATAATTCCTTGGTTTTTTTTCAAGTTGGATATGCTTATTCTTTACAAAGAAGTTATGGCAAAAGTTGTGTTGAAATTATCTCTTTTTTTGATAATTCTTTTTTTGATCCTAAGTTACAAATTTTTAATAATTTAAAAACTAAAAATTGTCTTGATTATATCGGTACGCCTAATGAATTAAAGCAGTGGTCTGAAAATTTTAAACAATTAAAATGGATAAATTTTACCGAACAAGTAAATTTTGTCACAAATTCTAATTTGAGTTATGGAGAGATTACAGAAGTTATTACTTCTTTAGAAAATGATCATTTAATTTTAAAAGGTTGGGCGCATTTGCCTCAATCTAATCAACGACCTGATGGAATTTTTTTATCCTTTGATGATCAAAAATTATTTTTTACTAATGCTGTTATTAAGGATCATAAATTTCAAGATAAAATTGATTGGGAAGCTAAAATTGCCCTTCAGTTATTACCTACAAAAAATTCTCTTATTCATGTTTGGGTTTACGATCGCCAAAATAGACAATTTATACTTTTAAAAAATAAAACACAAAATATTTCTTTTGTAAGGACAAAGCCAATCTAATCCTTAGTTTATAGAACTCATTTCGGATCTATTTTGGAAACCTTATGAAATAAGTGTTAGAGTTGATTTTTCATAATTTACTATAATACAGACTCGATAATGATTTCAGATAAGATACCAAATAGGTTCTATAGATTCTTTTATTAAAATAAATATTAGGTATTAGATAATAGGTTATGTAAAAAGGTATTTGCGAATGGGTAATTACTCTGAATTAGTTATTAAAAATTTTCTCCCTTTCCCTCGTGCAATATTAGCAACCATGGAAACATAGATTCTTGATAGTAAAATTAAATTACGTCAAGTTATTGTAACTTTTTAATAATAGCAACAATCATCTTACGTTCTTCTTTCAATAAATTCATAATTGATGTTATATCACTTTCGCAAAAGAGCTTAACTTCGATCGAAATAATTAAATAGGTTTCTAGTTTATTGATTAACCCTAGCACTCGATCAAAAAATAGTAAATAGTCTTCTGTATTTTGGCGACCATAACCATCGGAAATATGAGCAGGAATAGAAACAGATACTTTAAGGATGTTTTGAATTAAAATATCAGATTGGGGTGCAGAAAATTTATGAATTAAACAATAACATTCTTGAGAAATTTTTATTGCTTTTTGCCATACTTTTAAATTTTTATAATCTTTTTTTTCTCTTGTTACTGGGATAATATTTTGTTGAGTTTTATCTTCAGAAACTATAGAATCTGTTTCCGATTGATCATTGTTATCCTCTGCTATTTCTACAGATAAATCACTAGGAGAAGATAAATTTTCCGAAGTTAAAGAAATGTCTTCAGGAGAATAATTAGCACCTTCTAACATTAAAGTTGTAATAGCATCATAGGCTTCTACCCACGCCTGTTTTACTGAAGGAGTCCATTCTTCTTTTAAATATTGCCCAAAAGTCTCTAATAAGGCATTTCCTACCGCAGGATAATGTTCTGGTAATGCACCATATTTAACATGACGTGTACCTAATCCTCTCAACAAAAGTGCTAAGGAATCACCGTAACGAATATTAATGATTATAGCTTTTAAAGAATCAATTAATTTTTCTTTTTGCTCCTCCATATTGGTTGTAGCAAATAGAGGTTTAGCCTCAGGATACATAGTAAATAAATTATCATAAAAGCTGGTAGCAAAATTCTGAATATTTAATTCTATTTTGCCAAAAGAGTCGTACAGAATTTCTGGCTGCAACATATTATTAATTGACTAGATTTTGCAAGATATAGCACTACGTTTTCAGGTTAGGACATTAGCTTAAAGCTTATTTCACCCCTTTTGAAGGCAGGGCTGTTTCATTCTAAAATTTCTGATTTGGATAAAGTAAGAATTAATAAGGAATAAGTAATAAGTTTTTGATGATCAATCATAAAAACTTATTATCTCAAGATTTTTTATTATTACTTAAAATCTGGCGGGAGGAACCCCCCCAATACCCTAATACCCTAATACCCCAACCTTTTTGCAGACTTAGTTTGAAACAGCCCTGCCTTTTTAAGGGGTTAGGGGATCTAAAATGTCCTAATATAACTTGGTACTGCTATAACAAACAAAGATAACATATTTACTTAATTTTTTTTGTCTCCTTTTTTACTAAAAATTTGTGAGGATAAAATTACTTTTCAATACATCAATTTAAGTTCATTTTATATTTTTTTCATGGTGATTTAAAAGCTATAAATATTGATGATTCAACCTACCTAATATCAATACAGTTTTTATTTGGTTTCATACAATAAATCCAACCTACAAAAAATTAAGCAGTTTACACTATATCTAAATCTCCATCAATTAAACCTAACGTCTTTTAAACTCTGTAATGAACGATCAGCATAGGCTTGATAACGATCTTTTTTGCTTTTAATTTTGGTAGCAAAAGGAGGCAGAATACCAAAATTAGGAGGCATCGGTTGAAAATGCTTAGCATCAGCCGAACTAATAAAATCGAATAACGCCCCCATCATAGTAGTATTTGGTAATATTAAAGGCTCTTTTCCTAGCACAATTCTAGCCATATTTGTACCCGCCAACCAACCACCTGCTGCTGCTGCCGTATAACCTTCCGTACCAATTAACTGCCCAGCTGCCAAAATATGAGGATATTTTTTAAATTGTAACGTAGGAGACAGTAATTGTGGTGAATTTATGAATGTGTTACGGTGCATAACTCCCATCCTTACAAACTCAGCATTTTCCAAACCTGGTATTAATTGAAAAACTCTTTTTTGTTCACCCCAACGTAAATTAGTTTGAAATCCTACCATATTCCAAAGTTGTCCCGCTTTATCCTCTTGACGTAATTGAACAACAGCATAAGGGCGTTTATCTCTATTCTCAGGGGCTTTAAAATCGCCATTACGACTATCAAATAAGCCAACGGGTTTAACTGGCCCATAACGCATGGTATCTTCCCCTCTTTGGGCTAATTCTTCAATAGGAAGACATCCTTCAAAAAATTTAGAAGTTTCTCGATCAAAATCTTTTAATTCTGCTTGTTCAGCTTGACATAATTCTTGCCAAAAATGAAGATACTGCTCTTTATTCATAGGGCAATTAAGATAGGCCGCTTCCCCTTTATCATAACGAGAGGCTAAAAAAGCAATATCCTTATTGATCGATTCTCCTACCACAATAGGACTTGCCGCATCAAAAAAACTCATATATTCCATGCCTGTTAACCTTTGTAAATCTTCAGCTAAGGCTTGTGTAGTTAAAGGACCTGTGGTTAATACTACAAAATTATGCTCAGGAATTTTGGTGATTTCTTCGTGTTTTAAGGTAATCAAAGGATGATTGGCGACAGTTTTGGTCAAATCTTGGCTAAACATACCCCTATCAACGGCTAAAGCCCCTCCTGCTGGAACTTTATGATAGTCTGCTGTTTTAATAATAATCGATTCTAAACGACGTAATTCTTCATGTAATAAACCAGAAGCACGATCAACAGCTTCTGCTCCAAAAGAGTTACTGCAAACTAATTCAGCTAATTCGCCACTATGATGGGCGGGGCTTTTTTTAAGCGGACGCATTTCATAAAAATTAACTCGGATACCAGCTTGAGCGATTTGCCAAGCAGCTTCTGTACCTGCTAAACCGCCTCCGATGACGGTAACTTCTTGATCAATCATGTTTTTTACTTTTGTAATTGTATTGATCTTAATCTATATTTTAATTACTAGGAGCAATGAGGAAGCAATGATCAAAAAAATAATTGGCGATCGCCAAAATAAGAAAGTAATAAGAATTAATAAAAAATAAATTCTTGAATATTTTAAGTCGATTATGATTACTATTGAATGATTTTTGCCAAAAAATTATGATAAATTAATCATTATTATCATATTCTTCAAAAAGTAATTCTTCTAAAATTGATTGTAAATGTCGATCTTCACCCTTAACCATATTAATTTTACCCGAGTTTGTTCTTTGAGCGACAAATAAGATAGGACTTAAAGGAGTGCAGATATTGTATTTTTGATTTAAATGATAAAAACTAGCCAAATATTGTAGCTCTTCAGCTTCTATATCCGAGTTATTATCTTCATCCAAATCAAGAGAAAGAATATTATCTTCTTCTAAAGGAGGTAATTCCCCAGTGGCTGTCAAAGTAAAACCTGTACGTTTAAGAGAGAGATTTAATTCAGCTAAAACGGCTTTAGCATCATCAAAAATTCCATCTATTTCGTCACTATCTTCAACTAAAGTAGTTTCACTATACTCAGATTCTGGATCATCTGAATCTTCGGTTAAAATTACGATGGCCAAATCAATAGGCATTAACAGAAGATAAATTTTGTGATTATATTCGATGGCATTTTCGATATAACACTCAAGAGGTCTTTTTTCTTCGTCATATAAAGTGATAATCTCCGTATCATCATATTGACCGCTTTGGGAGAATGGGGGAGAAGACATAGTTAGATTTTGATTTCCAATATACAAATTAAAGAATTTAACAGTAAAATTTAGAATATCACGCTATGATCCCTTAAGATGAGAAAATAATTTTTGTTTTGCTAAATGCCTTATGGTTACTACATCGGTGAGGTTATATTGTAATGGTGTAATAGTAATGAAGTTTTCTTGATTACTTTGTACATCGGTAGGTAACTCAGGCGGTAAATCAAGATGTTCAGGTTGTGATAATTCTTCGACCAATTGTCCAGCTAACCAGTAATAATTTTTACCTCTAGGATCAACTCTTAATTCAAAATTATCAATATATTTTCGTAATCCTTGTCTAGTAATTTTTACCCCTTTGATTTGGCTTTCACAAACGGCTGGAATATTGACGTTCAGAAGGGTTACATCAGGAAAAGGATTATTATTAATTTGTTCAATTAAACTGGCAGCAAAATTAGCGGCGTTTTGGAATTCTTTACTGGTAAAACTAGCTAAACTAAAAGCAATGCTGGTTATACCTTCTATTATACCTTCGGTGGCAGCTGACACTGTACCAGAATAAAGTATATCTGTCCCTAAATTAGGCCCATGATTAATACCGGATAGCACAAATTGCGGTTTTTCCTCTACTAAGGCACTTAAGGCTAATTTAACACAATCTGAAGGTGTACCTGAACAAGACCAGGCAATAACTTCGGGTGCAAAAATTCCTGCTATTTTTTCAGCCCTAATCGGATGATGTAAGGTTAAACTATGACCGGTGGCTGATCTTTCTATATCGGGCGCTACTACTGTTACTTCATGACCTTTTTGGGCGATCGTGTTGGCTAATGTTCTCAATCCTAAGGCAAAAATTCCATCATCATTACTTATTAAAATTCTCATCTTTTTGTTATCATTTTTGATTTTTTCTCAGTCTATTCTAACCTCAATTGGATTGAATCATCTTACATCGTTGGGGGTTGGGGTATTGGGGTGTTTGGGGGTTGGGG
>CAZWLZ010000133.1:0-9186 GCA_964634505.1 uncultured bacterium
AATTTATATCCCCCCTAACCCCCCCCTTTTTAAGGGGGGAATTCAGTGATAACTATTTTTTGATTTTTACGCATCTTCCTAAGTGAACAATAATTATTGATCCTTAACTAGAAAAATTATGAAAAAATTTTTGATTTTATGTTTTAGTTTATTAATTTGCTTAAGTGGTTGTGTTCGTTATGATGTGGGGATTAATTTTGATCAAGCTAATAAGGGCTCTATTATTCAACATATCAAATTAGGCGATCAATTAACCAGTTTTAGCAAAAGCGAAGCTAATGCTTGGTTAAAAAGCATTGAAGAAAGGGCTTTTAAGTTACAAGGGCAAACAAAAAAGATTTCTGATCAAGAAATAGTCGTTAGTATTCCTTTTATTAATGGTAAAGATTTAGTCTCAAAATTTAATACTTTTTTTAATCCCTCTGACTTGGGTAAAAAAAATCAAAAAGCTAAATTTTCTGAGTTATTGAAACTTAAAGCTGAGATGTCCATTAAACAAAGTAATTTATTATTGTTTGAACGAAGTGTTTTAAAAATTGATGCCGATTTACGTCCTTTAGGGGTACTGTCTGAAGATGGTAATATTATTATTTCCCCTGGTAATTTGATTGATTTAGAATTACAACTCAATTTCCCTACAAAAGTTATTAAGAATGAATTATCTAGCCCTGTTAATTCTTCTTCAACTAACACTATTTTGAAATTACAACCCGGACAAATTAATCAAATTGAAACAGTTTTTTGGTTTCCTAATTATATCGGTTTAGGATTTTTGGCGATCGCCATTTTTATTATCGGTGGATTCTATTTAAAATATCGACAATTACCGTTAATTAACTAAGGTTAATGCCTCCTTTATCCCTCAATTCTGGGGGTAAAAAACTCTAAGTAGGTCAGTAACAATTGTGGATTTTTTTTGTTAAACCATTGATAACAAGGGGCTTAAGCCCCTTGTCTATATAAAATTTCCTTTTACACGAATACTTAACTCCCCCAAAATTGGGGGCAGGGGGGCGAAAGAATTGGGAAGTTGGGCAGCAAAAGATTATTTTTTCGTAACATTAAGATAATAATTAAAATTAAGCATTTTTAAATAAAACTCCCCTAATATAAAAGTATAAATTATTTAATTTTTAACTATGGGGAATCAATCTTTCAATAGTCCATTAGGCAGTAATTTAAGTGTTGGAAATGTAGTTAGTGCTGGTTTACGCATCTATAGGGATAACTTTAAACACTATTATCTTCTTGCTTTAAAAGCAAGTTTGTGGATATTAATCCCCATTTACGGATGGGCAAAATATGCAATGCTTTTAGGTTTAATTTCTCGTTTAGCCTTTTCTCAAGTAACTGAAAATCCAGAGACTGAAGCCGAAGCTAGAAGTCATGTTCAACCGAATTTATGGATATTTTTTACTACTGGTTTATTCGTTGGTTTTATTTTTCTGGGATTTCTATTCCTAGCTATAATTATTCCAGCATTTATAATCGGCATCATCATTGGCATTGTCGGCCAAAATCCAGCAGGAGTAGCGATCGCCATTATATTAGGAATAATTTTATTTATAGTATTTTTATTTGCTTATATTTGGTTATATTCCCGTCTGGCGATCGCCGAATTACCCATCGCCATCGATAATGTAAAGAAGGCCAGTAGTGCCATTGGCAAAAGTTGGCAACTTACCAAAGGATATGTAGGAAAATTACAATTAATCTTTTTTGTCGCAATTCTAATTAGTTTTCCCCTTTCTTTTCTGGCTAATATTTTTGGTGTTGTATTAGAATTTCTCCCGGAAGATGTTCAGGCGATCGGCAATGTCATAAACTTGGCAATCAGTATTCCCATCAGTGCCTTATTAATACCCTTTTGGCAATCAATTAAAGCCATAATTTACTATGATTTACGCTACCAAAAAGAAGGGCTTGGATTAAATTTAAGAAAATCTTAAACTAAATATTTTGGTAAAAACTGTGGTACAGGCATCCTGCCTGTTTTTTTTTCACAAAAGTTAAGATCATCTAACTATAAAGAGTCCAAAGAACTAAAATACTTAGCCACAGTTTGTACATCCTTATCACCACGCCCTGATAAATTAATCACAATACGAGGATTACCAGTCAACTGAGGGGCTAAAATTTCCAAATAAGCAAAAGCATGAGCAGTTTCTAAGGCTGGAATAATGCCCTCCAACTTAGACAAACGTTCAAAAGCATCTAAAGCTTCTTGATCCGTTATACTATAATACTCAGCCCGACCGGAATCCTTTAAATAACTATGTTCAGGTCCTACTCCAGGGTAATCCAAACCAGCACTAATAGAATGAGGTTCAACAACTTGTCCTTCTGTATCCTGTAACAAATAACTCATCGCACCATGTAAAACCCCCGGCGTACCCTCCGTTAAAGTAGCAGCGTGTTTGCCAGTAGCAACACCATGACCTGCTGCCTCAATCCCAATCAAACGAACAGACTTATCCTCAAGAAACTCATAAAATAACCCCATAGCATTTGAACCTCCTCCAACACAAGCCATCAAAATATCAGGTATAGAACCCCATTTCTCTTGACATTGAACTCTAGTTTCCTTCCCAATTACCGCATGGAAATCCCGTACCATCATGGGATAAGGATGAGGGCCAGCTACCGAGCCTAAAATATAATGGGTACTTTCAACATTCGTTACCCAATCTCGTATAGCCTCCGATGTAGCATCTTTAAGTGTACCCGTACCAGAAGCCACAGGCTCTACTTTCGCACCTAAAAGACGCATTCTAAAAACATTTAACTTTTGTCTCTCAATATCTTGAACACCCATATAAATTACACATTCAAGCCCAAATCTAGCACAAACCGTAGCCGTAGCTACCCCATGTTGTCCAGCACCAGTTTCGGCGATAATACGTTTTTTATTCATCCTTTTGGCCAATAAAACCTGCCCTAAAGCATTATTAATTTTATGAGCGCCTGTATGATTCAAATCTTCTCGTTTTAAATATATTTTTGGTCCACTACCATCAGATTTAGCATAATACTGTGTAAGACGTTCAGCAAAATATAAAGGACTTTCTCGGCCAACATAATCCTTAAGTAAGCCATTTAATTCTTGTTGAAAATCAAAATCATTTTTGTATTGATTATAAGCAATTTCTAATTCGGTTAATGCTGGCATTAAAGTTTCAGGGACGTATTTTCCGCCATATTTTCCGAAACGACCGAAATTATCAGGAATCTGAATTTGACTAGTTTTAATTGGTGTGGTTGTCACTTAATTTTATTTTATTTTAATTATTGTTAAAATTCATTTTACAAGAAAATTACTTTATATCTTAGCTAAATTTTTCTATTCTTTAACTACTATCATTAGTAACAAAACTTGCAGTACAACAAACTCAGGTTAAAATATTGATAAATACAAAATAAATGAAATTTTATCGTTTATCAGCACCGCCATAATTAGTAAATAGAAAAAATCTCCCATAGTCATTTTCTCATAAAAATAAAGAATCTTAATATTCCCTTAGAAATTTTGACAAATTCTCTAAAATAATCACTAAAACGCTAAAATATGACTGAAATACTGATCATAGATGATGATCCAACTATTCAACTTTTGTTAACCAGAGCATTAAAAAAAACAGGTTATCAAATTACCGTAGCAGAAGATGGAGAGAAAGGTTTTCAATTAGCGATGAAAATAAAACCCGCCTTAATCATCTCTGATTGGTTAATGCCGGGTTTAACAGGTTTAGAATTATGTCGTCAAATAAAACAAAACCCAGAATTAACCACTACTTTTTTTATCCTCTTAACTTCTCGTGTTTCTGTGCAAGATAGAGTAGAAGGATTAGACGCTGGTGCGGACGATTTTATTTGTAAACCCATTGATTTGCAAGAGTTACAAGCTAGAGTAAGAGCTGGATTAAGACTTTATCGTTTAAGTCAAGATTTACTCGAACAAAAACAAATTTTGGAAATAGAATTAAAAGAAGCCGCTAATTATGTTACATCTATTTTACCAGAAAAATTAAGCAATTCTTTCATTAATATTAATTTTTCATTTTTACCTTCTCGTCAATTAGGCGGAGATAGTTTAGATTATTTTTGGTTAGATTCTTCTCATTTAGTTTTTTATTTATTAGATGTTGCAGGTCATGGTTTACGGGCAGCTTTACCTTCAATTTCTGTTATTAATTTATTACGTTCTCGTAGTTTAAATAATGTGAATTATTATGAGCCAAATAGTGTCTTAAAAGAGTTAAATAATATTTTTCAAATAACAGAAAAAAATGATAAATACTTTACCATTTGGTATGGTGTTTATGATATTTTTAATAGAGAATTAATATATAGTAGTGCTGGCCATCCACCAGCCGTATTATTATCTAAAAATAAAGAAAATATTGAAGAAAAATGTTTAAAAACTACGGGTATCCCCATTGGAATGTTTGAACAATTAACCTATCAAAATGGTTATTTTCATATTCCTTCAAATGCTAGTTTATATCTATTTAGTGATGGTATTTATGAATTTAACCAAGAAAATAATCAAATCTGGGGATTAAATAATTTTATTCGAGTTTTGAAAAATAATTATCATCAAGAAACATCTGATAGCTTAAATCTTATTTTAAAAGAAGTTAAAAAACAAAATTTATTTCAAGATTTTGATGATGATGTTTCTTTAATAGAAATTAAATTTTTTCATTAAAAAAAAATTGTTTCTCAATAATTTAGATTAACAATAAATGTTATCCTTAATTCTTTACATAAATTAATAAAACTCCCTTTTTTTCTAAGAAATATTGCAAATAATAGCAAAAAATCCTATTCTGTTAGATAATCGAAAGTAGAGAAAAATGTTAAGAAATTAAGATAATTATTTAGAGGTGAGCATTATGAATATCAGTAAAATGTTTGATGATATGATTAGATACCTCAGTGAAGCATTTATGAGAATTTTTAGCCCTAATCATGAAGAAATACCAAAAATAGGCGTTCAACCTTTTGATTGTAATCTTTATTCTAAAAATTCAAAAGTTGAAATATAATTTAATCAAATTTTACTAAATTACAAGGGTATATATTTTCTAAATACTACCCTTTTTTTATTGTCATCTCCCTAAAATATTTTCTGTTGCTATTTTTGATTATACTTTACATTGTTCTACTTAAAGCGAACTCACCTTAAGATAAAGTATAAAAAATAAATTATGTCTTTTTTACACATCACAAAAAAAATTAATTTAGGATTATTATTAATAGTTATTTTAGCCATTATTTTACGATTTAGTTGGTTAGGAGTAAATCCTAATGGGTTATCAGTGGAGGAAGCATCTAATGGTTATGATACTTATTCAATTTTATTGACAGGAAAAGATCGTTATGGAGCATTTTTGCCTATCTTTGCCAGAGCATGGGATGATTATATCGAAGCAATTTATCGTTACTATGATTTGCCATTTGTAGCTTTGTTAGGATTGAATGAATTTTCAGTTAGATTACCTGCGGCTATGGTTGGCACTTTGACAGTAATTATTATTTATTTTTTAACTAAAGAATTATTTAATAATAATAAAATAGCTACAATTTCATGTTTTTTATTAGCAATTAATCCTTGGCATATTCAATTTAGTAGAATCGGTTTTAGGGCAATAATTTTTCCTTTTTTATTCTCTCTTGGATTGTGGTTATTTTTAAGAGGTTTAAGAAAACCTAATAGTTTAATTTTTGGGGCATTTTTTTTAGGATTAAGTTTATATACTTATAGTTCTGCAAGAGTTTTTGTTCCTTTATTTATAATAGGATTAGTTTTTATTTATTATCAGCAATTATTACAAAATAAAAAGTTTTTTCTCATAGCTGGAGGTATTTTTTTATTAATTTTAACTATTATGATTAGTTTATGGTTAACTCCTGCTGGTATGGCCAGACAAGGACAAGTAGGTTTAACTTTTAATGTATTTAAATTGGCTTATAATTATATTTCTTATTTTACTCCTCAATTTTTATTTGCTGAAGGTGATCAATATCTAAGGCATAATCCCTCTAAAATGGGGATGTTACACATCTTTGAATTTATAACAGTTATTACGGGTATTTTTTACCTATTTAAAGAGAATAATAACAGTCAACAATTATTATTTTGGTGGTTAATATTATATCCCATTCCAGCAGCTTTAACTGCACCTATTCATGGTTTAAGATCAATTATTGGTTGTCTCTTATTTAGTATTATTTCTGGTTATGGAATTGTTAAATTAGCTGAATTAATTAAGTTATCAAAACGTCAATTAAACTTTACTTTAGCTATAATTTTTACTTTGAGTGTGATTGGTTATAGTTATCGTTATTTTGGTGATTATCCCAAAGAAAGCGCCACTGAATGGAGTTATGGCATGAGAGAAGCCATTAGTTTTGCCGAGAGTAAAAATACTTGTATTACTATTAGTAATAGTATCGGTTTAGTTCATATTTTTGTCCTTTTTTATACTCAATTTCCTCCCTTAGAATACCAAAAAACACCAATCGAACCAGCCGTAGGAGTTGGTACAATTGGAAAGTATAATATTGTTAATTTAGGTGATAAAAATAACTTGAATTATGATTGTATTTTTATGGTAAGACCTAATGAATTAAATAATGATTTTAGTAAACTTCATACTATGGAAAATATTTATACAGTTAAAAATCCAGATGGTAAACCTATTCTTGAATTTGTAAAATTTATCAATAAAAAGGCTTAAGTCTAAGTCAGTAGGTTAAATATTTTTGTAAATTTTGTTGTAATTTTCCCACCGATATTCGAGGAGAAGGACGGGGAATAATATCTTCCCCGTTTAAGTTTTCTATGGCTAAAACTGGTATTTCATATTGATATTTTTCAAACCAATTTTCATTAATCATAATATCTCTAATTTCTAAATCAAATTTTAATTCGGTAATTTGTAATAGTTTTTCCTGCAATCCTTCACATAAGTGACAACCATTTTTACTATAAAGAATTAATTTTTTAGTCATAAATAAGTATTAGTTTAATTTTGTAAATATTGTAATTTTTGTAATATTAATTAACTGATAAGTAAAAAGAATCAATAATTTTTCATTAAATCAATAATTTTCATTGTCTCTACACTAACAGTAGTCACCTTCATTATCAAGTTAATTACCTCCTCTTTATAATCAGCAAACCGATAATTATGGAAGTTATTGGCGATCGCCAAATCTTTCGGTTTCTTTTCTTTATATTGATCCAAAATCCATTCTAAAGCCGATCTATTCCCTAATTTATATTCATAAGCACATAATGGTATATTTGTCAATACTGTTACATCATCAATTATAATTTGATTTTTAATTTTATCTGCTTTTAACTTCACCTGTATCTTCTCCCCCTTTTTTAAGGGGGGTTGGGGGGGATTCTGATCTATTCTCTTTAATTCATAAGGTGCAACTTGTTCGTAATTAATGTGTAATTCCATTAATTCCTCACCCCATTTTGCCCACTGCCAAAAGTCTTCATAAAATGGGATTCTCGGAAATTCTCTCTTTAAATTTTGTTCATATTTTTCTCGATATTTAGGATTATGTAACACAGCATAAACATAATGAAATATATTTATTTTCTTAATAGTTTTATCTTGATAATTTTCTCTAAATTGCTGTAATCCCCAATCTGTTATATTTTCTTGGCGATCGCCATTCTTATCATAACTATATAAAGGTAAACATTGACTATCACCTGTAAAATGTAAATCACAGATTATATTAGATGAGAGTAGATGAAAAGGGTTACTTTTATTGGCATTAATCCCTATCAGAATATTATCAGTTTTAGCATGGGGAAATATCTCAATTTGTTGACCCCTTAAATCAATAGGAATATAGCCAAAATAAATATATTTTTTTACAAAAGGTCTATAATGAGCTTTTCTTATTTCTTCTCTATAGAAAGTCCCTTTTTTTCCTTTTCTAAGTTTATCTCTTTTGATCATTTTACTCCATTTAATTAAATTCCTTTCTGCAAGAAATTGATCAACTACTGGATTAGATTCTTTTTTAGTATCTTGATATTTATGAACCTTTTTATATCTGTTCCATCTAGCGACTTCATGATTATATTCAGCAATAAAAAATTTGCTTTTATCTGCTAAATTTTTCAAATCAACATCATATATCCATTCATCTCTATTAGTAGAAATACCGTTAGAATATAGCTCAAAAATTGCGGGATTATTTCTCTTATCGGCTACAGGAATTAAATTATTAAAATCATTATCAGTTAAGTTAATCCAATAATGCTTTTTATCAGGGCGAATATATTCAAAGTTAATAAAGTCAAATTTTGTTTTCCCTAAAAAATCTAATTTCTCCTTACCCGATGTAACATCTTTCAAAGCAAAATAATTGATTCGACAAGGTAACTTATTTTCTACATTTCCCTTCCTAATTAGAAAAGATATAGCAACACCAACCCTAATATTAAAAACATTACCAGTTTTATCGCCTCCGGTTATATTGCCATCTAAATCAACTACATAAATATAATCAAACTCTTCACTTACCACTTTTCTAAAACCATCAAAACTACGGGCATTTATAAAAGATGAATTGGTAATAAATGCAATTATTCCATTGTCTCCTAACCTATCCGTTGCCCACCTAATAAACCTTGAATACATATCATATTCCTTAGATTTTTGGGCTGTACTTTCCTTAACGTAAGTCTCTTTTATCCGTTTATCAATAGCTGAATATTCACGATTTTTATTATTATCATTCTCATTCTTTTGATTTGCATTATAAGGAGGATTACCAATAATCACCGATATTGTACGATCATTTTGGCGTTTAATTCTCTCAGTGTTTTCTTGAGACATAGCAAACATATCCGTTTGTTTACCCTCAAAACAAGTATGATCTAAAGTATCAACTAAACAGATATTTTTAAACTCTTGATAATCCCCTTTTTTTTGTTGATAAGAGTATTCAATATTCAAATTAGCGATGTAATAAGGCAATATTGATACTTCATTACAATGAATTTCATGTAAGTATTTATATTCAATATCTCTTAATAATAAATGTTCTAATATTTCTGTTATAAAAGTACCCGTTCCAGTGGCAGGATCAAGAATTTCTACACCTTTATCCCCTAGTGTTTTATTGAAATGTTTATCTAAAAGATAG
>CAZWLZ010000134.1:0-9179 GCA_964634505.1 uncultured bacterium
AACCCCTATTAAAACTGCACAAGCAATTAATAAACCATACCAACGTAAGGCGATTGGACCGATTTCAAATATAATAGGGCCAGGGGATTGAAATTGAAAAGCTAAAAACATAATTGCTAGTTAATAATCAAATAGTATTGATAGTCATTTTAAATTAGTATCATATAATCATGCGTCCATCTGGTAAAAATAATTAAAAACAAAATTAAATAAAATCAATCAATCAGATGCTTGAATAGTTAAAATAAAAAATTATCAATAGAAATAACAAAACAACTTAAAATTATGACTAATAATTATCTTAAAAAGGCGATCGCCATCACCATTACCACCACCATATTAACTTTAACCCTAAATAACCCCTTAAAAAATGTATCAGCTCAACAACAATCACAACCCCAACAAGATAAAAATGCTTTAACCGTACGTTCAGACGTACAAGAGGCCAACTCAGAAACAGGAGTAATTACAGCCAGAGGAAACGTTTATATTAATTATCCCAGCCGAGATATACAAGCAACTTCTGCCCAAGCTCAATATTTTAGTAAAGAAAAACGATTAGTCTTAACAGGTAATGTCTATGTATTACAAGAAGGAAACACCATGAGGGCAGAAAGTATGACTTACTTAATCGAAGAAGGTCGATTTATTGCCACCCCAGAAGGCACAGCTCAAGTAGAATCAATTTATTTAGTCAAAGAAAAATAATCGACTTAAAATGATGACTTACTCATTAACCATAACAGAAAACAAATTAATTAGGATATTTTCTTTTACTTATATTCCCCCTTCTTAAAGGGGTTAAGGCGATCGGATTGTCCGAAGTATTTCATTGTCTGCTATATAATCACAATTATTTCTAAACAACCTATTAAAAATGACCTTAATCTTAGAAAATATACATAAATCTTACGGCAAAAGATTAGTAGTAAATAGAGTAAACGTAAAAGTAGGCCTAGGCGAAATAGTAGGACTTTTAGGACCAAATGGGGCAGGTAAAACTACCACATTTTATATTGCCACAGGATTAATTAAACCAAATGAAGGAAAAATAAAATTTGATGATCAAGACATTACCAATTTACAATTACATCAAAGAGCAAAACTAGGCTTAGGTTATCTAACTCAACAAGCTAGTATATTTCGTAACTTAACCGTAGCCGAAAATATAGAATTAGTTTTAGAACAAACAATCCAATCCCCACGCTACCGTAAAGCAAGATTAGAACAACTAATAGCAGAATTTAGCTTAGAAAAAGCCCTTAATACTAAAGGTTCGCAAGTTTCAGGAGGAGAACGAAGACGCACCGAATTAGCAAGAGCTTTAGCTTCAGGAAATACTGGACCTAAATTTTTACTCTTAGACGAACCTTTTGCTGGAGTTGATCCCATCGCTGTAGCCGAAATTCAACAAATTATCGCTAAACTAAGAGATCAAGGTATGGGAATATTAATTACCGATCATAATGTACGTGAAACCTTAGAAATCACTCAAAGAGCCTATATTATGACCGAAGGGGAAATATTAACATCAGGAACAGCCGAAGAATTGTATCATAACCCTTTAGTGAGAAAATACTATCTTGGCGACAATTTTCAAATCTAAACTAATGAACCACAAAGAGCAAAAAAAATTTTTTCTAACTTGGCCAAAATTATCGGTAATGGATCGCTATATAACCTTAGAATTATTATTACCATTCTTTTTTGGCATCGGTTTATTTACTTCCTTAGGATTATCCATCGGCACATTATTTGAATTAATCCGTAAAGTAACCGAGTCGGGCTTATTACTAAGTATTGCTGTCCAAATTTTATTATTAAAAATGCCAGAATTTATCGTTTTGGCTTTTCCCATGTCCATTTTATTAGCCAGTCTAATGACTTATAGTCGTTTATCTAGCGATAGCGAATTGATCGCCCTACAAAGTATCGGAGTTAATCTCTATCGTTTGATTATTCCCGCTCTTTTAATGAGTTTACTCGTTACGGGAGTAACCTTCTTTTTTAATGATGTCATTACTCCAGCAGCTAATAAACAAGCAACTTTAACCTTAGAAAAAGCCTTAAATAGAGTTCGACCAACTTTTAAAGAACGTAATATTGTTTACCCCGAATATAAAGAAGTAGAATTGGAAAATGGTAGTCGTCATACGATTTTAGTTCGTTTATTTTACGCTCAAGAATTTAATGGTGAAACGATGAAAGGCTTAACCATTCTCGATCTTTCCCGAGACGGAGTAAATCAAATTTTAACCTCTTCTTCCGCTACTTGGAATATTAAAGAAAATGTTTGGGATTTTTTTAACGGCACTATTTACCTTATTTCTCCCGATGGTGCTTATCGTAATATAGTTCGTTTTGAACATCAACAATTAGCTTTACCTAGAGCTCCCCTCGATTTAGGCAAAAGGCCTCCTCGTTATAACGAAATGACGATCGCCCAAGCAAGAGATTATTTAAAAATTGTTAAATTAAGTGGCGACGAAAAAGAAATGCGTAAACTTAATGTTCGTATTCAGGAAAAATTTGCTCTGCCCTTTGTCTGTCTAGTTTTTGGTTTAATCGGAGCAGCCATCGGAATTCGTCCTCAAAATGCCAATAAAGCCACCAGCTTCGGCATTTGTGTCGGCTTAATTTTTTCTTATTATCTTTTAACTTTTATCAGTAGTTCTATGGGAATATGGGGCGTATTAACTCCTTTTATGGCAGCTTGGTTACCCAACTTTTTAGGCTTAGGAGTAGGCAGTTTTCTCTTATATCAAACAGCAAAATAAATTGTTCTATCACCTTAATTTTTAAAATGTAAACCAACTTTTTTCTAATATTTTTTGTCAATTCTCAATTATTAACTGTTATAATTACACTTAATTTTACATAATTTTAAAACCATGAGCAAAAAAGCAAAACCAGCAAAACGTTTTTTTAAAGCGAGAATGATGACCATATTTAATCCATTATTTATATCAGGATTAGGCATTTTATCCTTAACAGCCTTTGTTATTTGGCAATATTGGTTTAGTCCCGATTATGCCGTCAAACCAATTGAATTAAGCGATCCAACAACTGCTCAAACTAACACAAATCAAAATGTACTAACAGAAACATCTTTAAGACCAGAACAACAAGAAGTTAATAAAGTATTATCCCCTGACTATAAAGTACCAGAAAATTCTGATCAGACAATTCAAAATACAGCTCCCATCACCTCTTCTTATGAAACAATTTTAAAACAAAATAATCCTTCTGCTGAAATTTTCGCCCCCATTGCCGGCGGAGGACAAAGAGAAACAAGAACTAATAATACTCAAGGAAAATTATATGAACAATTAAGAAATTTGCCAAATTTATTCCCCGATTTATTACCACCTCAAGGCACTAACTCCAATCTAGTCGATCCGTTAGTAGGTACAAATGTCCCCGCTAATCAATTAAGTCAATATCAACTGCGTAACAGTGGTGCAATACCTCCAACTACATCTGCCTTATCACAAGCCGTAGGTCAAGTAATTACCAGCAACAACCCTAATCGAAATAACAATAATAGTAATAATAACAATAATAATAATCAACAAAATAACCAAACCCCAAATAATCAACAATCAAATAATCCCCCCTCTACATTGCCTACATTGCCCTATAACAGTAGTAGTTACGGCAATTATAGTCCT
The DNA here is from genome assembly GCA_964634505.1 of uncultured bacterium. GTDB lineage: Bacteria > Cyanobacteriota > Cyanobacteriia > Cyanobacteriales > Cyanobacteriaceae > CAZWLZ01. The sequence continues at coordinate 3,672 of CAZWLZ010000134.1, forward strand.
TATACAAATTATGGTTCAAATCCCAACTTAAACCCAAATCAACCCGGAATTTATGGTAATCCCTATGGTAACTATGGAGGAATTAATCAAGGAGGAGTTTATGGCGTTTATGGAGGCACAAGACAAGGAGGTTATAATAATCCAAATCAGGTTGGTTTCCCCCGTTCTGGATTTTAAGAATACTTAATAATGGTATTATATAAAATGAAATTTCTGAAAATTTTGCTTAAGAGTCTAAGATTACTTAGCTTAATAAGACTTTTAATTTATTTATTACTAATACCATCAAAAAAAATTACAAGATATTATTATCATTGAGATACTAAAGGAAAAAATATTATCGATGTTATCATCATTACTTATTGATTTTCGCATTATCTTTGAAAGAGATCCCGCCGCTCGTAATTGGTTAGAAGTATTATTCTGCTACCCCGGCTTACAAGCTCTTTTAATGCACAGAATAGCCCATGCTTTATTTATCTTAGGTATTCCTTTATTACCAAGACTTATTTCTCATCTAGCTCGTTTTTTGACGGGAATTGAAATCCATCCAGGAGCAACTATAGGCAAAGGAATTTTTATTGATCATGGTATGGGCGTAGTTATTGGAGAAACAGCGATTATTGGTGATTACTGTCTTATTTATCAAGGCGTAACTCTCGGTGGTACAGGAAAAGAAACAGGTAAACGTCACCCCACTTTAGGAGAAAATGTCGTAGTTGGAGCTGGAAGTAAAGTTTTAGGGAATCTTTTAATCGGCAATAATGTGCGAATTGGGGCTGGTTCGGTGGTTTTGCGTGATGTACCTTCTGATTGTACCGTAGTAGGCATTCCTGGTCGAATAATCTATCGCTCTGGTGTTAAAGTTGATCCTCTTGAACATGGAAATTTACCAGATTCAGAGGCGGCGGTTATTCGTACTTTAGTAGATAGAATTGAACAGTTAGAAATTGAATTGGAAAAAGTCAAAAATAATCAATTTTCCACTCCTTATTTAGTTGCAAATAGTGTAAAAGATTTTTGCAAAAAAGAAAGTGATTTTAATCTTCAAAATAGTTGTTCATTAAAAGATAAACAAATTAAAGAATTTTTAGACGGTGCTGGAATTTAATAATTTTAATGGCGATCGCCATTAATTAAACAACTTTGTAATCTTAAAATAGATAATATAAAAAAACAGGTTTTTAATTCTTATAAAATTAGATAGCCTGTAAATTTATTTTTAGATTTTTTTATAGCTACATCTAATAATAGTAAAAATGCCAGAAAATCAATTTATATCTATTAAGAAATCATTAAATAAAGCATTCCGTAAATTAAAACCAACACGGCTCGAAATAGATAAATTCAAGTATCATTTTAATGAATTATTAGAACAAACAGAGAATAAACTTAATGAATCAGAGGAATTTCATAAGAAAAATTTAAACACATTTTTAGAAAAAATTTATTATAAATCGAATCATTATGTTAATAGCCAAGATAAAAATGATTTAGTAATTCACAACGGAAATATAGACAGTAATATAGGTGTAATTATTGAAACAAAAAACCCTGCCAATAAAGGAGAGATATTGAGTTTTGATAAATTTAATTGTAAAAGTTTACAACAATTATTATTTTATTTTTTACAACAAAGAATTGCAAAAAAAAATCTCAATTTAAAACACTTAATTATTACCAATATTTATGATTGGTTTATATTTGATGTGACAGACTTTGAAAACATATTTTATGAAGATAAAGATTTAATCAAAGAATTTAATAATTTTATTGAAGGAAGATTAAATAGTAATAAAAGAGACTTTTTTTATCAAGAAATAGCAAGTAAATTTATCGAACAAAATGAAGAGAAATTAAAAGAAAATTGTACTTATTTTAACCTAAAAGAATATCAAAATTGTAGCGATGATAATGAATTAATACCTCTCTATAAAATATTATCACCAACTCATTTATTAAAGTTACCTTTTTTAAGTGATAGTAATACTTTAGATCAAGATTTTTACGAGGAATTACTACATATAATTGGGTTAAAAGAAGTAGAAAAAAATAATATAACACTAATAAAAAGACTACCAGAAAACGAACGAAATCAAGGATCATTATTAGAAAATACCATCAATCAACTAGATACTTATGATAAAATTGATAGTCTAAATAATGCTAAATTATATGGTAATTCTTATCAAGAACAAATTTTGAATGTTGCCTTGGAATTAGTGATTACATGGATTAATAGAATTTTATTTTTAAAACTATTAGAAGCCCAATTAATAAGTTTTAATAATGATAAAAAATTAGCCTTTCTTAATAATGAAAAGATTAATAATTTTAATGAATTAGATAGTTTATTTTTTCAAATTTTAGCTAAAGAAATAAATGATAGAAATGAAGAAATTAATAAGAAATTTTATTATATTCCTTACTTAAATAGTTCACTATTTGAACTTAGTGAATTAGAAAAAAAAACTATTGCAATTTCTAACTTAAATTATGATCAAAAATTACCCTTATTTCAAACCACAATTCTCAAAAATAATCAAGGTAAAACTTTAACGATTGAGTTAAAAACTTTAAACTATTTATTTGAATTTTTAGCCGCTTATGATTTTAGTAGCGAAGGAAAAGAAGAAATTCAAGAAGAGAATAAAACTTTAATTAATGCCTCCGTCTTAGGATTGATTTTTGAGAAAATAAATGGCTATCAAGATGGGTCATTTTTTACACCTGGTTTGATTACAATGTATATGTGTAAAGAGACAATTAGAAAAGTAATAATTGAAAAGTTTAATAAAATTAAAGGTTGGAATTGTGAAAATATTAAGGATTTATATAATAAAATTGAGAATAAACAAGAAGCTAACCTCATTATAAATAGTATCAAAATATGTGATCCTTCAGTAGGTTCAGGTCATTTTTTAGTTTCATCTTTAAATGAAATTATTGTTATTAAAAGTGAGTTAAAGATATTACAAGATAAAGAAGGAAAAATTTTAAGAGATTATAATATTGAGGTAGAAAATGATGAGTTAATTATTGTTGATGATAATGGCAATTTATTTGAATATAAACCACTAAATAATGAAAGTCAAAGGATACAAGAAACCATATTTAAGGAAAAACAAACTATTATTGAAAATTGCTTATTTGGAGTAGATATAAATAATAATTCAGTTAAAATTTGTCGGTTGAGATTATGGATTGAATTACTTAAAAATGCTTACTATAAAAATAATTTTCCTAAATCTCAGTTGCGAAAAAAAGAAGAATATAAAACCTTAGAAACTTTACCCAATATTGACATTAATATAAAATGTGGAAATTCTTTGATTAGTCGCCTTCCCTTAGATGTCAATTTAGAAGGTGTGTTAAAAAGAAATGGATTAACTATAGATACTTATAAACAAGCGGTTAAAACTTATCATCATTCTACGGATAAAAGAGAAAAAAAAGAAATCATTAACTTAATTGAAAAAATTAAAGCTGCTATTAATACGAATGATGATTTATTAATTCAACTGCGTCAAAAAGAAAGGGATTTGACGAATTTAAGTAATCAAGTAAATTTATTAGGGGAGACGATAAAAGAGAAACAAACAAGAAAAAAACAGATTAAAGAGTTAGAAAAAGAGATTAATTTATTAAGGAATTTAATTGAAGATAAAATAAATAATTCATTGTATGATAAGGCTTTTGAATGGCGTTTTGAATTTCCTGAAGTGTTAGATGAGGAAGGAGATTTTATTGGTTTTGATACGATTATCGGCAATCCACCATACTTATTTGCCCGAGATAGTGAAAGTAAAGGAATTACAAAAACTCAGAAAGAATATTTTAGAAAACATTATCAAGTTACCGAATTCCAACTTAATTTATATCCGTTATTTATAGAAAAAGGCTATCATTTGTTAGCAATGAAAGGATTATTAAACTACATCACACCAAATAATTGGTTAACACTAAATACCAATAAAAACTTGAGAGAATTTATTTTAAACAATTCCCAGATAAAAATAATTAACCTTTATACCAAAATTTTTAAAAAGGCAGATGTGGATAATTTAATAGTCATGTTTACAAAATCTCAAGAAAATAATTTGATTGAATTATGGGAATACAAAAATGATTTTTATTCTATTTGCGAAACACAAACTAATTTCTTTTTAGAAAAAAAAGATTTTATTATCAGTCTTGACTCCTTCAAAAATGATCAGTCAATTCGTTTATTAGAAAAAATCGAATTAAATTCTATCCCACTTAATACCATTGCTGATGTTAAATCTGGATTAAAAGCTTATGCAAAAGGAAAAGGAAAACCGCCCCAAACAGAAGAAATGGGAAAAAATCGAATTTATCATAGTCAAACAAAAATTGATAACAATTATCTTAAATATTTAGATGGAAAAAATGTTTGTCGTTATCACTTGGGTTGGAGTGGTGAGTATCTCCAATATGGAAGCAATTTAGCTGAATGCAGAAAAGATTTTTCCTTATTTTCAACACCGAGAATTTTAGTAAGACAAATTCCTTCACTGCTACCTTATTGTATCAATGCTTGTTTTACTAAAGAAATTCTTTTAAATGATTTAAATTCGATGAATATCATTAATATTCAAGAATCACCTCAAGTAATTTTAGGTATTTTAAACTCAAAATTAATATCTTATTGGTTTGCATATAAATTTGGCAAACTTCAAAGAGGAATTTTTCCTCAATTTAAAGTTAAGGAATTAGCTATTTTTCCTATTTCTCAAAATCTTGATGATTATAAAAAATCCATAATTACTTTAGTAGATAAAATATTGAAAATGAAGAAAAAAAATATTAATGCCGATACCATGAAATTAGACAGAGAAATTGATTTATTAGTGTATCAAATTTATGGATTAACACAAGCTGAAATTGCCATAATCGAAAAATAATTAGTTTAAATATCAAACAATATTAAGTTAATAATAAAAATGTTAGAAAATCAATTTATCTCTATTAAGAAATCATTAATTCGTAAATGATAGCAATACATTAGACACAGGATTTTATGATTCAATAATTGATAATTAAATTTTCATAACCAGCCTCTTTTAATGCTTGATTCCTAATTCTACAAGAATCACATACACCGCAAGGTTTTTCTCTCCCTTCATAACATGACCAAGTTTCGGCTATGGGAATCCCTAAATTTATCGCTTTTTTAATAATTGCTACTTTTGAATCATTAATTAAGGGTGCAATTAATTGGGGTGTTTTGCCTTCGATGCCTACTTTTGAAGATAAATTGGCTAAATTTTGATAGGCTTCTAAATATTCTGGACGGCAGTCGGGATAACCAGAGTAATCTACCGCATTAATGCCTAAATATATTGCTTCTGCTTGTTTGGCTTCGGCTAAAGATAAGGCGATCGCCAAAAATACTGTATTTCTACCCGGTACATAAGTATTAGGAATTACATCAATTTTTACTCCTTCTTGAGGTAATTTGATCTGTTGATCAGTTAAGGAAGAACC
>CAZWLZ010000135.1:0-9143 GCA_964634505.1 uncultured bacterium
CATTTTTTCTTTAATTCTATTTTGTCTTAACTTATTTCACAACAAGTCTAATATATAGCGCCTCACACCGTAATATTTTTGCCTAACTTTAGTTAGTTAATGAGAATTAGGGTATAATCTTCAGTGAAATAATAGTTATCATAATCATCTTTTTAACAGAATAAAAAGAATTACAAAAATGACAAAATTTGATCACAATAAAGAATTACCAATAATTGGTTGGAGAGAAAAATTAGCCTTACCAGAATTAGGAATCAAAGACATAAGGGCTAAAATTGATACAGGAGCTAGAACTTCAGCCTTACACGCCTTTAATATCGAAAACTATTTTGATAATGGACAAGAAATGATCAAATTTAAAATACATCCCTTACACAAAGACGCTCATAAAACCATCGAAACACGAGCAAAACTGGTAGAATATCGACAAGTAAAAAATTCAGGCGGTCATATTCAATTACGTCCTGTGATTCAAACAAAAATACAATTAAGTATTTATACTTGGTCAATAGAATTAACCTTAACAAATCGAGATGTAATGGGTTTTAGAATGTTATTAGGTCGTCAAGCTTTTAAAAACCGTTTTTTAGTTGATGTAGGAAAATCATTTTTACATCATGGATAATTTAGCCATATTTTTCTCAAAATTAATTTTAAAAAAGTAATTTATCAATAATATTAAGTAAATAAAATTTTATGGCAATTAAACGATTTTCTGACAACAATACCCAAGAGATATTAAAAGAGAAATCAAAACAAAAATCTCCACAGCAGAAAATCTTAACCCCATCAGTTATAGAGGAAGCTGATGAAAATGAAAATAAAATTAGACCGAATAATTTAGCTAATTATATCGGACAAAAAGACTTAAAAGAAGTTTTAACCATAGGAATTAACGCAGCAAAAAAAAGAAAAGAAACATTAGATCATCTTTTATTATATGGGCCTCCCGGTTTAGGTAAAACTACCATAGCTTTAATTTTAGCATCGGAAATGAAAGTAAAATGTACCATCACAGCCGCACCAGCTTTAGAAAAACCGAGAGATATTACAGGATTATTAATTAATCTCGAAGAAGGAGATATTTTATTTATTGATGAAATTCATCGTCTCAATCGTGTTACTGAAGAATTGCTTTATCCCGCTATGGAAGATAGACGTTTAGATATTAATATTGGCAAAGGTCAAGCTACTAAAACCAGAAGTATTCCCTTAAAACCCTTTACTTTAGTTGGTGCTACTACTAAAATAGGTTTATTGACATCCCCTTTAAGAGATAGATTTGGTTTAATTCAAAGACTTAAATTTTATGAAGTTGATGAGTTAACTACCATTGTATTACGTTCAGCAACTATTTTAAATTTAAAAATAGATCAAGAAGGTGCAGAAGAAATAGCGAAAAGGGCAAGAGGTACTCCTAGAATTGCTAATCGATTATTAAGAAGAGTACGGGATTTTGTTGAGGTTAAACATCAAGGTAATATTACGAAAGAATTAGCTTCGGAGGCCTTAGATTTGTATAATGTAGATAAAATGGGTTTGGATTGGACAGATAGATTATTATTGCATACCATGTTAGATCAGTTTAAAGGTAAACCAGTTGGTTTAGATGCCTTAGCGGCGGCTACCAGTGAAGATACGAAAACTATTGAAGAAGTTTATGAACCTTATTTATTACAAATAGGTTTCATTAATCGTACTAATCGTGGTAGGGTGGTTACTGATAAGGCATTAGAACATTTAAAATTATTTTCTGATCAGTGATGATATAACAAATAATTGGATAGTCAGAAAAATCTAATTGTCCCTATAAGGCTTATGATAGTGTTAGTTTTACAACCCAAGACTACGATGAATTGCATTACGAATTTCTAAACTTCTTTGGGCTTTCAACTCCGCAGAGCCCGCACCAGAAGGTTTAAAAATAACGCCATCAATGCCTAATGCTTTCGCTTGAGTAACTTTTTCTGAGTTTGGGCTTTCAGCCGTTACTATCAAAATCTTTGCCTTACTTTTAAAACGTACTTGTTTAAGAAACTCAACCCCATTCATTTTGGGCATTTCTAGGTCGAGTAAAATTAAATCGGGCTGAATACTAGAGACTTTTGACAAAGCTTCAATGCCATCTGAGGCGTATTCGGCCACTTGTAATAGTGGGTCTTCATTGACAATCCCCCCTATAATTAAAGTCATAATCGGGGAATCATCGACAACTAAGATTTTCTTTTTTACTGGCATAATCTGATTATTCCTAAAATGTTTATCATTATATATAATACCATTTCCGAATATCATTTAATATTTTAAGAGTTCATAATCTGAGATTGATCAAAGGGTTTAAATCGCAGGGTAACTAAGGAGTAAAGCCCCATATTTCTTGCAATCTTTGATCTCTACCGCAACGATAGCGATAATATTTATATAATAAAGCCTGTTTTTTGTAATAATTTTGATGATAATCTTCAGCGGGATAGAATTTTTTAGCGGGGGTTATTTGGGTAAAAATATTTTTATTTAATTGTTTCTGTATTTTAGCTTTACTTGCTTGTGCTATTTTTTTCTGTTGATCATTATGGTAAAAAATTTCACTACGATATTGATTACCTGTATCGCAAAATTGTTTATTTTGAACGGTTGGATCAATATTACGCCAAAATACGTTGAGTAAATTTTCATAAGTTATTTTAGTCGCATCATATTTAACTTCTACTGCTTCAGCATGACCTGTATTACCTGCACTTACTTGCTTATAAGTAGGATTAGATACACTACCGCCAGTATAACCTGATGTGGTTGATATTACGCCTTTTAATTGGTCAAATGGTTCTTCCATACACCAAAAACAACCTCCGGCAAAAGTGGCTTTTTGTATATTTTGATTGTCGGCGATCGCCAACGAGCTAAAACTAAACCAAGTTAACAGTAAGATGAAGATAAATTTTTTCATTGATAACATAATTAATTCCTTTGAACACTAATCTTTCAGATTATTATTGTTATTTTATGCGAAATAGGGAATTAATAGGAATTTAAATGGAGATCGCCATTAACTCTTTACTATTGAAAAACTTTGGAATCAAAAGATTTAATTTTTGTTTAACTCACTCTACAAAAGTGACAGTACTAAATCTTGTTACTTACATATTTTATTGAATAAGATTTCAGATGACTTTCATCATTTTTTTCTTGTAAATTTTTTCTATGAGTAATCAAACGATCTGGAACTAGATCAATTTTTGCAATTATTTCGGATGAGTTAATATTATAAGCAACAAGATAAAAAATATCATTTTTTGTTTTTTTATGCTTTCCCATAAAATTTAAAATGGATTCATCCCATTTGTTAACATCTTTTTCTAAAATTTTTCTGATTTCCAGATGAATAATTCCTATAGACACTAAATATTCTTTAATATACTTAACTATATCGAAAGATACTCCTTCTATCTTTTTTAATTTTTCTAACACACACTTTTTAAAAGTTTTATCACTATCGAAAGGTTCAATTTTTGTTTTTACATCTATCCTATTTTCCAAATAAGGGTAATCTTTTTTTTCTTGTCCTTTACTGATCACATTATCTAGTAAACCATAATGTTGAATATGATTACGAATTTGTTCCATCACTCTGTAAGCAAAGTTACTGTCATATTCATTGTTTTTTATTCCATTTTGAATACGTTTTTTATTCTTCCCCTTGCCTTCTGTTATCCCTTCTAATTTTATATATTCATTAGATGTGTTTCCATAAATCTTACTAAAAGATTTTGCTGTGTGATGTATATACATAGTACAACTGGCAACTAAGTTAAAAATTTTTCTATCAATAGTATTCAATTCATTAAAAGAATTTTCTTGATCAAAAATAGTATTAAAAATACTTGCTTTTAAAGATATATCTAACAATGTTTTTTCTAATTCAAAATAGTTGGCTAAGACTATCTCTAATGCTTCTTCAATAAGTAATACGTCAATTAATTTTTCATGTATTTCTTTTAATTGTTTATAGTCGTCTTCTTCTACGTCAATTGTTTCTCTATTATTTTTTTTTATAAAATATTTCATAGGAAGTTTTGATTTTAATTCTTTACTATGGCGATCGCCAATCTTGTACGGTGGTTTATTCAGGAAATATAATATTTATTAAATGTAAAAATAATACTTTCTAAAAATTAATCTAAATCAACCAAAACGATAGCCAAAACCACGGACAGTAATAAGATATTGAGGATTACTGGGTTCTAATTCTAACTTTTCTCGTAACCAACGGATATGAACATCAACAGTTTTAGTATCACCCATAAAATCTGCTCCCCAAATATTTTCGATTAATTGTTCCCTATCCCATACTCGACGAGGGTAACTCATAAAAAGGTCTAATAACTTAAATTCTTTGGGAGATAAATTAATTTCTTCTCCTCTAACCATAACTCTACATTCATCTAAAAAAATGGTAATATCCTTAAATTCACGCTTAAGGGCTTGGGGGGGAGTATTAAAATATTGCCTTCTCAATAAAGCACGACATCTAGCAATTAATTCTCTCATACTAAAAGGTTTAGTTAAATAATCATCCGCACCTACTTCTAAACCTAAAACTCGATCAGTTTCCGTTATTTTAGCACTGACAATTAAAATAGGAGTTAAATCTCCTTGATGGCGTAATAATCGACATATATCTAAACCGCTTACTTGAGGCAACATCACATCAAGAATAATTAAATCAATACTTGATTCATGGTTATCAAATTCATGGTTATTTAATAAATTTAAAGCCTCTCTACCGTTCTTAGTTTGAATAACTTCATAGCCTTCCTCTTCTAATTCTGTAGTGATAATTTCCCTAATTATATCTTCATCTTCCACAATTAATATTCTACTCAAAGATTGAGATTTTTGTTTAGATTGATTTTTTGATGGGTTAAGAGTTAGCATAAAATTTCCTTACTTTTTGTTCTCTGATAACATTTATATCAAAATTTGATCCCTAATTAAATATTTCTCTAATTTAATTTGATAATTTTTATTTTTTCTTTATCTGGTTTCAAAATAGTGTCAAAATACTTATAAAGGTTTTTAATATTTAGATAGATCATTACCAAAAAAAGATTATGAAAATCAATTCTTCTTCGGAGAGGGAATTAACGGCGGACAATAATCCTATATATACAGCCATGGGAGTTTATATAACGATTCATGGACATTTTTATCAGCCACCTAGGGAAAACCCTTATTTGAATACCATTGAAAGGCAACCTAGTGCGTCACCTTTTCATAATTGGAATGAACGTATCTATCACGAGTGTTATCGTACTAATGTTTTTGCTCGTATTTTTAATGATCAAGGTGAAATCGTTGGTATTGTTAATAATTTTGAGTATTTAAGTTTTAATATTGGTGCTACTTTGATGTCTTGGTTAGAAAATTATGATCTTGAAGTATATCAAAAAATTATTGAAGCTGATCAAAAAAGTTCTTTACGTCTTAACGGTCATGGAAATGCGATCGCCCAAGTTTATAACCATATTATTTTGCCTTTGGCCAATGAAAGAGATAAATATACTCAAATTCGCTGGGGCAAAGAAGATTTCCGTAAACGTTTTGGCCGAGAAACTGAAGGAATGTGGTTAGCAGAAACTGCGGTAGATTTAGCGACTATCAAAGCCTTAATTGATGAAAATATTAAATTTATTATTCTTGCCCCTACTCAAGCCTATAAATGTCGTGAAATAGCGACAGAAGAGAATAGTTCACAAGAATGGTTTACGGTAGCTGGAGGGCAAATTGATCCTACTCGTCCTTATCGTTGTTATATTAATGATACTGAATATATTGATATATTTTTTTATGATGGTCCTATTTCTGGGGATATAGGTTTTGGCGATGTTCTTAATAGTAGTGCTAATTTTGTAAGTCGTTTGAAACTAGCTATTAGGGGAGATCATCGTACTTCTCAAATTATTAGTGTGGGCACTGATGGAGAAACTTTTGGTCATCATAAACGAGATCGAGAAAAATGTCTAGCTTATGCTTTAACCAAAGAATTTCCTGCTCAAAATTGGACGGTTACTAATTTTGCTCATTATTTAAGTATTAATCCCCCTACTTGGGAAGTACAATTAAAACCAGTTACGGCTTGGAGTTGTTCCCATGGTGTTGGGCGTTGGCAAGATGATTGCGGTTGTGGCGGCGGTGATGGGATTCAATTAAAATGGCGTCGTCCTTTGCGTGAGGCTTTAAATTGGTTACGAGATGAGTTAATTAAAGTTTATGAAGATAAGGGTTATCAATTTTTTCATAATCCTTGGGATGCTAGGAATGATTACATTAAGGTAATTTTGCATCGTAATTCTGAGGTAATTCAAGATTTTCTTAATAATCATGCTAATCATTCTTTGAATGCGGAAGAAAATATTGATGCTTTTCGTTTATTGGAAATGCAGCGTAATGCGTTGTTAATGTTTACTAGTTGTGGTTGGTTTTTTGAGGAAATTTCTCGTCCAGAAGGTACACAAATTTTACGCTATGCTGCACGAGCTTTAGAGTTAGCGGGAGAAATTGCTGGAATTCAATTAGAAAAGGAATTCTTGGTGCATTTAACCAAAGCTCCTAGTAATTCGTCGAAATTTGCTAATGGAGCTGAAATTTACCATAAATTAGTGGTAACGTCTCAGGTAACTTTTGAGCAAGTAGCGGCTCATTATGCCATAAGTTCTTTATTTACTAATTATCAATCCATTCATCAACTTTATTGTTATACAGCCTATCAATTAGATTATCAAAAACAACAAATTGGGTCGTTAACTTTGGCCATCGGGCAAGTAAAACTGGTTTCTAATGTTACGGGTGAGAATACCCATTATATTTTTGCGGTATTGCATTTAGGCGGCTGGGATTTTCATTGTTGTATTCAACCCTTTAATAATCGTCTTTTTTATACACAGGTTAAAGATCAATTATTTGATTCTTTTAAACAAGCTAGTATTGTGGAAATTATTTTAACCATGAGTAAGTTGTTTGGCAATAAGTATTTTGATTTAAAACATCTTTTTGTGGAAGAGCGTCGTAATATTATTGAACAATTAACAGATAGCACTAAAAAACGTTTAGATCAACTTTATACTCAAGTCTATCGGGAAAATTATAGTATTTTACAAGCCTTTCAACAGGATGATTTACCTGTACCTCAAGAGTTGCAAGTGGCCGCCGATATTGCTATTTCTTATCGTTGTTTACAAAATATGACCGATTTAGAAAAAAGTTTTGATGATCTTAATGCTTTAGATATTCATTTATTAGAGTTAATGGCGATCGCCACTGAAGCTAATCATTTGCAATGTGATTTAAAAATTCCCATAGCAAAAGAAATTTTGGATAATTTAATTTTTCATCTTTTAGGCAAAATACTGAAGGAAAATGAAGCAGAAACTTTAGATCAAGCAATTTTGGCGATCGAAAAAATGATCACAATAGGAAAAGAATTAAAGTTAAATTTATCTTTGGATAAACCCCAAGAATTATTCTTTAGCTATCTTCACAGCGAAATAATTCCTCAATGTTTTAGTGATATTGTGGAAAGTAATGCTAGTTGTCCTTGGCAAAAAAATCAATTGAGAATACTCTTTAAATTGGGAGAAATTTTATCCGTAAATGTTAGTCCTTTTTTAAAATATGTTACTTAGTTGAAGTTTCAGGTATCGGTTTGTCTTAGTTTTAGCTATCAATTTCTGTAAGTATTTATGGTTGATTATTCCTCATTTTCTAACTTAATTTTTAACTCAATTTCACTATCGACAAATTCAAATTGACTATTTAAATTGGTTAAATCAAATAACATTTGTACTTGTTCATTAAGTGACATTAAAAAAAGTTTACCTCCAGAAGATTGTATTTTTTTTAAAGCTAAAACTAAAGCACCTAAACCTGAACTATCCATAAAAGTAACTCTTTTGAAATCAATTAAAATTACTTTGATTCCTTCCCTTAATAATTGATCAATTTCTTGTTGAAAATCTGGTGCTTTTGTGCGATCAAAAATTCCTATAGGATTGATGATTTTAATTTGTGATGACATTCTAATTTTTTTAGTAAAACAAGATAAAATTTTTTTTCGTAATCAAGATTCTATCTTATATATAACCAAAAAATCGAAAATCTCTAATCAAAATTAGAAAAATTGCAGGGTGGGCAATGCCCCCTTTGTAAGAAAATTATAAAAACAGATAGAATATGTTTATCAAATGCGTATTATTACGAAAAAAACACTAAGAGAATTTTGGGAAAAACACTCAACAGCTAAAGTTCCATTAATATTATGGTATGAAAATATATTAAAACAAAATTTTTATAATTTAGTCGAATTGCTTAAAGTTTGCCCTCATGCTGATTCTGTTGGTAATTTTACAGTTTTTAATATTGGTGGCAACAAATATCGATTAATTACATATATTAATTATCAACAAAAATATCAGACATTAGTTTATCTCTTGGTTATGGTTTGTTTGAATCAATTATTGATTTCCCGATATAATAATCGTGATTTTCTATCCAATCTGAATTATTGCTATTAAATGCCCCAATAAATTGTTCTAAAGGATCAATTTCCTCTGATTTATTTTCAAATTCATTTAAACATTTAATGGCTAAATTTTCCAAAGATTCTCCTCTTTTTTGAGCCATTTGTAATAAAGTTTGATATAACTGATCAGGAATATTCAATAAAACTTGCTGTGTCATTATTTTACATAACTAATTATGTTTATTTGATGAATCATACACTTAAAATAGATAAAAATAATTATGAAATATCAATACTCGATTTTAATTCAATGGAGTGATGACCGTGAATTATGGTTAGATAAAGATAAGGCTAAAGCCTTTACTACGATCAAACAAATAGTTAATAATTGATAATTTTTGAGTGGGCAATGTTTACCTTTTATAGATGTATGATTGAAGAAATTAAACTTAAAATTAATCAAAATCAATTTGAATTATCACAACACGCAGTTAATCAAACAATTGCCCGAAAAATTACTCTAACAGAAATAAAGGAAAACATTAATAATGGTGACATTATTGAAGAATATTCTGATGACAAATACGGTGCAAGTTGTTTAATTTTGGTATCACTATCAAAGGTA
>CAZWLZ010000136.1:0-9117 GCA_964634505.1 uncultured bacterium
CAATAACTTATGGCATCAGCAAAGGAGGATAGTTTATCAATAATTTGAGTTATTTTGTAAATTAAAAATAAATTAATGATCACAATAATTAAGTTAAAAATAATGATTATTACTATTAACATTTACTTAAGTTATTGTAAGTTTAATAATGATGAACCTGTTAAACGACAAATTTGCCAATCTGGTAAAATTTCCGCCCCTAATTGTTGATAGAAATTAATTGCATTTTCATTCCAATTTAAAACAGTCCATTCTAATCTTCCACAATCTCTTTCAATTGCTAAATTTGCTAAATATTTAATCATTGCTTTACCTATTCCTTTTTGACGATATTTAGGCATAACAAATAAGTCTTCTAAATGAATACCAGGTTTTGTTAAAAAAGTAGAATAAGTGTTAAAAAACAAAGCAAAACCGACAATATTATTATCTATTTCCGCAACGATCGCCTCGGCAAAAATAGGATTTTCAAATAAATGTTTGGCTAATATTTCTTGATTTCCTGTAAAAGAATTGCCTAATTTTTCATATTCAGCCAAGGCTTTTATTAGCTCAAAAATAGCGGTTATATCTTCTTTTTTAGCTGGACGTATTTTAAAATTATTATTCATTTTGATCAGAAAAATTTAAGGTTTATTTTTATTAAGAAATATTAGCTTTTATGTTTATTTTAATTATCAATTCTCTTTATATAATCAATTGGTAATTGATAATGCCCAAGTTTTTGCCCAGTTAAGATTTTCTTGAATTGCTTGATCTGTATATCCTTCAGAGTATAACCGTAATAAAGGCTCTGTGCCACTAAAACGAATTAATAACCAACTTTGATCCTCTAATCTCAATTTATAGCCATCTACTGTTAAACAGTCGATTACGTTTTTCCCTGCAATTATTTTGATTGGATTATTCGCTAATTCTTCTAATAGTGAATTGCGTTGCTGCATATTATCTAATAATAAATCTAGGCGATCGTAACTAGAACTAAAGTTAACTTTTTGCTGTATATTTTGATACAATTTAGCAATATCTTGATTAGATTCAACGATCGCCTCTAAGACATACAAAGCAGATAAAAGGGCATCTCTTTCAGGAATATGACTGCCATAACCAACACCGCCAGACTCTTCACCACCAATTAAAACATCATGAGTTAACATTCTATTGGCAATATATTTATAACCGATAGCCGTTTCATGTAAAGGAAGATTATATAATTGAGCAATTTTAGGGATTAAATCCGAACCGCTAACAGTTTTAACCACTTCACCCGTTAAACCTTTCTTAATAGCAAAATGTTCAATTAAAATAGGAATTAACACTTGAGAACTTTGAAAATCCCCATTACCATCAACGGCTGCAATACGATCAGCATCCCCATCAAAAACAAAACCAATTCTTAAACTAGCAGGATATTGACGAGCATTTTCTTTGATAGTACGAAATAAATCGGGGATATAACGGGCTAAAGGTTCGGGGGGATTGCCCCCAAAAAGAGGATCACAATTACTATTAATTTCAGTTATATCACAATCCAAAATTTGCTTTAAACCAGTAGCGGCTGCACCGTGCATCACATCAGCAAAAACATGAAGTTTACCTGTTTCGATCGCCTCCTTGATCGCCTTAATATTAACTTTATCCTGCAATTTTGCTACATAACTAAGCCAAGGATTAAATAATTCTAATTTGCCTTTCTCTGAAACAGAAGAAGAAACAGGGGAAACCGAATCTAATAAACTTTCAATTTTTTCAGTAATATCTTCTGTCACCGAGCCTCCAAAACCGCCTTTCACTTTTAAACCAAGATATTTGGCGGGATTATGACTAGCAGTTAAAACTAATGCACCCAAAGCCTTGTACTTAAAAGCTGCCCAACTAAAGGCTGGAGTAGGGGCGTAATTTTCTGCTAATAAAACATCAAAACCTTTCTCTAATAAGGCTTCTGTAGCTATTTGAGCAAACTCTTGGGCTAAAAAACGGCGATCAAAACCAACAATAATTAAATTAGAATTAGGATTATTTTCTTGTAATACTTGAGCTGCCAAAGGTGCTAATATTGCTACTCGCTCAAAA
Source organism: uncultured bacterium (assembly GCA_964634505.1). GTDB lineage: Bacteria > Cyanobacteriota > Cyanobacteriia > Cyanobacteriales > Cyanobacteriaceae > CAZWLZ01. Next base: position 2,074 of record CAZWLZ010000136.1, read on the forward strand.
GTAAAATCACCAGCAATAACTCCACGCCAGCCATCTGTACCAAATTTTATCGGATTTTGGGTGAAACTCATTTTGAATTCAATATTTTTACAATTCTCTTAATAATCTCAAAATAATTGACAAATTACAATAAATTAATTTTTTTACTTTTTTTGTCAATATTTTTAGTAATTTTTAATCCCCTTTCTAAGGATACATAAACCTGATCGCCAAAAATATAAAAGTAGATTAGATTAAACAATGTTGGGTTTTGTGGCTTAACCCAATCTACTGGCTACTGGCGATCGGACTTGTCACCTAAAAAGAAGTATATGTTGTCTAAAGTAAGAATAAGCTTAAGAGCAAATTCTTGATTGTACACATTGTCTTGAGCCACGCCATGCGCTACAGAATGCCTGCTTTCAGGTATCTTTCCTGTTTGTACGTCAAAACTCTTAAAAATGTAATTACTAAGATAATCTAAGAACTTATCTGGAAAGCATAACGAACCTAAACTACTGAACTTATTCTGACCTTTCCCTGTAATGTATTCTTTTAATTCTTTTATTGAGTTTGGCTTCTTTTGATAGTCTTTATTGTAGGAAACTCGAATAATCCCCTCTATTTCAGTTGACAAGTTTTTTACAGCATTAATATATCCTTCTTCTGTATTTGCCAGATAGCTGTTAACTCCTGCTTGCAAAATCTTTTGTTTAGAACTGAATAGAGGGTTACTCCACCATCGAGATGTAATATCTGTCAATTTTGCCTTATCAAAAGATGATATTAGCCCATTTATGATTGATGGCTGCTTTTCTCCTTCCTCGTAATAAGTACGTATAGAACCTATACCATCTCCAATCAAAGCGACGAAAGGAAACCAACCATCTTCTACCATTTGAGTGAAATTGCTGCTCTTCTCTAAAAACAAATACTCGCTTAAGTAAGCTAGTCGACGATAACAAATTCCCATTTCTTCTAGGACTAATTCTGATTTCAGTTTGCCGCTCAAATCAAAAAATAATCCAAATGTCCAATTTTGACGAAATAGCCATATCAATCTGTCTCCATCTTCAGGATTCAGATCAATAACCATATCTTTAAAGAAAACAGAATTTATATCCACTATATCTTTTCTGAAGAAGGCACGATGTGCTTCAATATCTCTCTTCACGATCGCCTGATAACCAAAAGGAAATCTGTAATAAACATAGCCCTTATTATCTGGTTTTATAATCACCAGAAGAGAATTGAGAGATGCACCAGGATCAATCGATACAATCAGAGATAAGAGATTTGTTGCAATTAGGGAAAAATCTTTCTCTAGCGAAGTTATAAAAATTTTCTGAACAACAGTTGCCATTTCTCCTGCTTCAACTGTTTTTGCGGAGAAACCATCAATTTGGAAATTCTCAATAATATCGGGCTCGTAAAGACCCTCTAATCGCATTTTTTTCATCCATTCGATCTACTTAATTATTTTTATGAATTATTATTCATAGCCATTCATAATAAAAGTATTACTATTTTCTGTCAATATTTTTAGTAATTTTTAATCCCCTTTCCAACGATACATAAACCTGATCTCCAAAAATATAAAAGTAGATTAGATTAAACAATGCTGGGTTTTGTGGCTTAACTCAAGTATCTAAAAATAATTTCATAGTTGACGTTCTTTAATGAGTTCTTGTTTGATCTCACGGATAAGTTCTAAGATTTGTTCTCGATTTTCGATACCTGCTTCTTTAAAAGATTGTTCCATAGCTGTTCTAATTTCGTCATTTTCTTGGCATTCGTGAGGAGTTTGAAAAATAATAAATACAGAAACGTCGGCATCTTTGGGCAAGGCGGGCTCGGTTTGCTCAAGGATGATTTGACCGTCTCGAATTTTACCTTTAGTTTTAATAAACATGATACTTAAATGAATAAATTAATGTAATTTAATACTGATTATACTGTTTCAACACCATTATAGTCGGGCAATAACTAAGGGCGATCGCATTTTAACAAGTGAAAAGTGGAAGTCTTTCACAAAACATTAAAATCGAATACAAGTTTGGCCAATTCACCAACGAAATGTATTCGGACTTAATGTAATCATATTTTCATGTCAATATATGCTGCGTTTCAATTAGAATGCTTAAAAATTAAATACAAGATGAATCATTTTGCCTTGAGGAGTCGTATTTATATTAAAGCTCTTCAATGAGCTATGAATGAGTTACAAATACTCAAGGCTGCGTAACGTCAGTTAATAATTTTTTTACTTTTATTAATTTCTTATTGATTACTTACTTTTTTGTTTCCAACCCTTAATAATTCGCTGTTTTTCTCTAGCAATCACTAGACACTCGTCTGGAACATCTGATGTTACAACTGAACCTGCTGCCACAGTGACATCTTGTCCGATGGTTACAGGGGCAACTAAAACGCTATTTGAGCCTGTTTTTGTTCCTTTTCCTATATAGGTTCGATGTTTTTTCACTCCATCATAATTAGCCGTAATTGTACCAGCACCTACATTTACCTTATCTTCTAAAGTTGCATCACCTAGATAAGACAAATGAGCTACATTAGTATTATGACCAATGGTAGTATTTTTAATTTCAACAAAATTACCAATGCGACAACCTTCACCCGTTTTGACATTACCTCGTAAATGAGAATAAGGACCTATTCTAGTATTAGCAGCGATTTGGCTATCTGTAATGACCGAATAAAACACCGAGACATTTTCAGCTAAAATACTATTTTCAATCATTGTACCGGGGCCAATACGACATCCAGCATTAATAATGGTATTGCCTCTTAAATGACTTTGAGGTTCAATAATCACATCTGGACTTAATTTGACAGTTTCATCAATAGTGATACTATCAGGATCGATCATAGTAACACCTTCAAGCATCCAAGCCTCTTTAATTCTTGCTTGTAGAATATCATAAGAAACTGCTAATTGACGGCGATCATTAATGCCTGTAATCTCTAAATAATCATCTACATCTAAAGCCATCACTGGATTGAGATAATCAACAACTTCCGTTAAATAATATTCATTTTGGTCATTATTAGTCGTTAATTGAGGTAAAACTTTTGCCAATGCTTCCCAATTAAAACAATAAACTCCAGCGTTAATGCGATGATTTTTTTGTTGTGCAGCATTACAATCACGATGTTCAACAATTTGAGTAACTAAATTATTGCCATCACAAAATACTCGCCCATAACCCTTTGGTTGGGGTAAATTGGCTGTTAATAAAGTAGAAGCGTTATTATTTTCTCGATGAGTGGTAATTAATTTTTGCAAAGTTTCAGCCCGTAAAAGAGGCACATCTCCATTTAAAACGATTAAATCCCCCTTAAAATCTTGTAAATGAGGTATTAATTGCTGTACTGCGTGGCCTGTGCCTAATTGCTCAGTTTGTGCCACAAATTCTACATTATTTAAGTGAGATAAAGCCTGTTTAACGCTTTCTCCTTGATAACCAACGATAACGATATTTTTGTCTGGTTTAAGTAGTTGACAACTATTGATAACTCTTTCGACTAAAGTATATCCTCCAAGGGTATGTAAAACTTTAGGGAGATTTGACTTCATACGAGTGCCTTTACCGGCGGCTAAAATTGCTACTGCTAACATTACTTTTGTTTAGGTTCGATTTTTTTTGAATGTATGAAAAATATATTATCAAGGATTGATGAAATATTTTATTAAATAACTTTGAGAAAATTTTTGGGGCAATAATGCTTAATAAGGGTATGATTTTGTCTCGCAAAGGCGCAAAGAAGCAAAGGGTAAGAAAAAATAGCATTTTTGATTTTTATATCTCTATTATGCAATACAGTTATTACTGATTTACTCTTTAATCCTCCAATTTTACGAGTTAAAGAGTTTCTTTTGTTTTAAATTCGCTGTGAAGTAATTTAACATTTTTTTAATTGTGATAGTAAAAGAATAATTTTATCAATTGATTCTCTCGTTTTTAAGGATGTTTCCCCTGAGTTATTAATAATAATACTAAACACAATTTCTTGAGGATAACTTAGAATTTTGAGATAACCTGATAAAGCAGAAACACCTGTTAATGTACCTGTTTTTCCTTGTAAATTATTAGTTATTAGTGAATTCTTAAATCTATTTTTTAATGTGCCGTTTACTCCTGCGATAGATAAAGATTGACGATAACTTTCGGCATAATAAGTATTATCCATTAATATTAAAAGATTGGTAATACTAGAAGGGGTTACTAAATTATGACGAGATAAACCAGAAGCATCTTCTATTTTTAAATTATCGATATTCAAATTTAATTGAGTTAATATTCTTTTTATTTCGTCAACACCATTATTATTTTTACTGGTAACGGCAAGGGTTTTTAGTAATACTTCTGCATATAAATTATCACTATCTTGATTCGTTTTATTTATTAATTCTCTCATGTTAGGCGAGAAAAAAGTTAAAATCTCTTCAGAGTTTTTATTATTATCAGTATTGTTATTATTTTCAATAATTTTTGTGTGTAATATAGTAATATTTTTTTCTTTTAAAACTTTTTCTAATGAGTCTAAAAAATATTGATTGGGATTAGGAATAGAGAGTAAAAATGTCTCGCTGTCAGAGTTGAGAAATAATGAACCATTTAGATTTAAAATTGGTTTTTGCCAAGGAATATTTAATTCAATATTATTATTTGTTTCCATAGAAGATGTAAAGGTTTTATTATTAATAATAAATTGTTTTTTTACTAAGTCATCTGACCATTTTAAAGTTAAAGATTGTCCCAGTTTTTCAGGTGTTAAAGATAAGGTCACTACATTATCATTTAAGATTAAACTGTTTACTGGCGGTGCATAGTAGTGAGGTAAATCAGTCCATTCCCAAGTATGATTTAAAATTGGTGGGGGTAAATAACCATCTTCTACTATTAATTTATTAATCTGTTTTACTCCCATTAATTTTAATTTATCTGCTAATTTTTTTAAGTCTTTATCTGTTAAATTAGGATCACCTTTTCCTACTATTGTTAAAGTAGTTAAATTAGGTATATTTCCCGTTATATAAACTGGTGTTGCTATACGATAATCTTCTCCAAATTTTAATAATGCGGCAGCTGTTATAAATAATTTAAGATTAGAAGCTGGAATGAAATTTTTATCGGCATTTAATTGATATAAATTTTTTTTTGTGTTTAAATTTTTAATCGATATTCCCCAAAAAACTTTTTTTTGTTCATCGGAATTAACAATTTTTTCGATATTTTCTGCTAATTTACTTTCACAAATTTCTTCTTTATCTTTTGATATTTGGGCAAGAACAATGGTGTTAGAAAAAAGGGCAAAAAATATAATGATTTTAATAATTATTAATTTCTTTTTGCTTATTGGTATTAGTTTACAAAGGTGATTTAACATAGTATATAAGTTTAAATTTATTTTCTTGACCAAATTATATAGAAATTATGAGTTATGATTTTGATTTGTTTGTAATTGGTGGCGGTAGTGGTGGTATTGCTACGGCTAGACGTGCTGCTGAATATGGTGCAAAAGTTGGGATTGCTGAGTTCGATCGCCTCGGAGGCACTTGTGTTAATCGGGGTTGTATTCCTAAAAAGTTGATGGTTTATGCTTCTCATTTTCCTGAGTTATTTACTGATGCGGTTGGTTATGGTTGGAGTCCTGTTAGTAGTACTTTAAATTGGCAAAAACTTTTAATTTCGGTAGAAAATGAAGTTCAACGTTTAAATAATATCTACCTTTCTATGTTGGAAAAATCTCACGTTACTCTATTTCGTGCTTTTGCCAGTTTTATTGATCATCATACTTTGCAAGTTGGCGATCGCCAAATAACAGCAGATAAAATTTTGATAGCAGTAGGGGGTATTCCTGTCAAGCCTAATATTGAAGGCATTGAACATACCATTATTTCTGATGATATGTTTAAATTACCTGAACAACCTAAAAATATCGTTATTTTGGGTGCGGGTTATATTGGTGTCGAATTTGCTTGTATTATGAACGGTTTAGGTTCAAATGTCACTCAAATTTTGCGAGGAGATAAACTTTTAAGAGGTTTTGATGAAGATTTAAGGGATTATATTACGGCGGGAATGCTTAGTCATGGCATCAAAATTTTGCCTAAATCTCAGCCTACTAAAATTGAAAAAGTTGATCATGGTTTGAAAATTACTATTCAAGGTGACTCTGAATCAGTTATTTTTGCTGATGCCATTGGTTTATCGGCTACTGGGCGTATTCCTCGTATTGATAAGTTAGGATTAGAAAAAACTGATCTTGAAATTAGAAAAGGGGCGATCTCCGTTGATAAGTATAATTGCACTAATGTAGAAAATATTTACGCGGTAGGAGATTGTACGGATAATATTAATTTAACACCCGTTGCTATCAATGAAGGTAGGGCTTTTGCTGATACTAAATTTGGGGGTAAATCAAAAGTAATGAGTTATGAAAATATCCCCACCGCTATTTTTAGCACTCCCGAAGCTGCTACCGTTGGCTTAACTGAAGCACAAGCCAGAGAAAAATATAGCGATGCTATTAAAATTTATCGTAGTCAATTTCGCCCCATGTATTACGTTTTACCCGATAAACAAGATAAAACTATGATGAAATTAGTTGTTAATAAAAATACCGATCAAGTCTTGGGTGCTCACATGGTAGGCAATTATTCTGCTGAAATTATTCAAGGAATGGCGATCGCCATTAAAATGGGAGCGAAAAAAGCTGATTTTGATGCCACCGTAGGTATTCATCCCACCTCAGCCGAAGAATTTGTCACTATGCGTTAATTGAATTACTTTTATTTTATGTGGTACAGGCATCTTGCCTGTTATCAATTAATTAGGGTGGTAGAGTGTTGGAGTGTTAGGTTTAGTTTAGTTTCCTTTGACGAATTTACAAGATTGGCGATCGCCTGGTAGTTTTAATTATGGAAAATAATTTTGATTCTTTTCTATATCCATAGGTTAATCTAAACGAAGAAATAAGTTTCAATTATAATAGACTTTATCGGAAATTAGTAATTTGATATAATAATTAGGGAAAAAA
>CAZWLZ010000137.1:0-9001 GCA_964634505.1 uncultured bacterium
TGCTGATGATAGCATCAAAGTGCTTGATCCAGCTGGTGGTACGTTAACTTTTTTAGCAGAAGCCACCAAAAAAGCCTTGACAACTTTTGTTGAATATTATGGAGAAGGTAATCAAAATAATTTTATTAAAAACCATATTCTCAAAAATTTTTATGGCTTTGAATTAATGATGTCTCCTTATGCCATCGCCCATTTAAAAATGTCTTATTTATTGCAAGAGTATGGCTATAAGTTTGATAATGGCGATCGTTTTCAATTATATTTAACTAATACTCTGGAAGCTAAGTTGGTAGAAATTCCTCAACTACCCGGTTTATCCTCTTTAGCAGAGGAGGCGACAGAGGCAAATTTAATCAAAAAAGAGACTCCTGTTTTAGCAATTATAGGCAATCCTCCTTATTCCATCGCCTCTTATAATAAGTCTGAGTTTGAGACAGAAATAATGAGACTTTATAAGGGGGATGTGAGGGGTGAAAAAAATATCCAAATTTTATCTGATGATTATATAAAATTTATTCGTTATTGTCATTGGAAAATTGAACAATCGGGCAGCGGAATAGTTGGTTTAATTACGAAGAATACTTACTTAAATATTGCAGCAGCCAAAGGTTTACGCAAACAATTATTATTAAGTTTCGATGAAATTTATATTCTTAATTTACATGGCAAATTATACGAAAAAAATCCTGATGGCAATAAGGATGAGAATGTGTTTGATATTAGAGTAGGCACAGCAATTATGATTTTAATCAAAAAAGAAGCCAAGAAAAAAACTACTTACGGCAAACTTTTTTATCGAGAATTGTATGGTAGTCGAACTTCAAAATATGATTATCTTAGTAGTAATAATTTATTAACTTCTTTTACTGAAGAGGAGGAAATAATTATTAATGAAGATCATTTTTTCTTTGAAAAAAAGAGTTTTTCTAACTCTGAATTATATAATTTATTTTGGAGTATTAATGATATTTTTAATAAAAAATCAAGTGGTATAGCAACTCATAGAGATCATTTTATTATTGCAGATAAACAAGAAATATTAATATCAAGATTAAGAAATTTTCTTTCTTTTCATAAACAATTAATCCAAGATACTTATAAATTAGAAAATTCTGCTGATTTTAATCTGGATAAAGTTAAACAAAGTTTTACATCAATCAATGAAAATTTATTTAATAAGTATTGTTATAAGCCTTTTTATAACCGTCTAATTTATTATGAAACCCTGTTTATTGACAGAGATAGAAAAAATGTGATGAGTAATTTTTTAAATGGAAAAAATTTGGCTTTAATCATCAAAAAAAGACATACTGAAAATATTTATAATCATTGTTTTATTGCTGATAGTTTGGCTGATATGAATGTTTTAGGCGGACAATCTTATACTATTCCTTTATGGATTAATAAAAGTGAAGCACAAATTAATCAAGAAATTGCTGATCAAAGAAAAAGAATTTCTAATCTTAATCCTGAATTGGAGAAACTATTAGAAAAAACTTATCAGAAAGAAAATATAACAGAAGAAATTTTTTATTATATTTATGCCATTTTATATAGCAATATTTATCGTAATAGTTTTGCCGAATTATTAAAAATTGACTACCCTAAAATTCCTTTTACTAAAGACGTAAAAATATTTGAAAAATTAGCAAAATTAGGACAAGAATTAATTAATTTACACTTGTTAAAATCATCTAAAATCAAGAAACCTTTGGTAAAATTTCAAGGAAAAGGTGACAGTAAAATTAGTAAAATTGAATATGACAAAAGGCAACAAAGAATTACTATCAATAAAACCCAATATTTTGAGAATATTAGCGATAAACTTTGGAATTTTGAAATAGGTAAAAATCGAGTTATTCAACAATATTTAAAACGTAAAGAAAAAATCGAATTTGAAGACGTAATCGAATTTAGTCGCATCACCACAGCAATTTATGAGACATTTAAAATACAAATGGAAATAGATAAAATTTATCCAGAAATATTAAATCAATTAATCTAACTCCTGAAAAAAGGAGAATATAGGCAAAAATCTGATCCCCCTAACCCCCTTAAAAAGGGGAGATATAGGAAAAAAATATTAAATTATAAATTCTCAATGATTAACGATGACAGGAAAAGAATTACATCAATTATTGAAACAAAAATGGGGTAATTCCTATGACGTACAAGTCATAAGAATTAAAGATAAAATTTATTTTCAAGTAATGTGGAAATACCTCGAACAAGCCTCATTTCCCCTAAGTGAAGAGGCTTATTTTGATCATTTAGACGAAATTGCTATTTATCTTAATAGTTGGGGTGTAATCACACAAATTGAGACAGGTATCAAAGAGGCTAAATCCCGCCCCAGATTAGGGAAGGCTATTAGTATTCCTCTTGACCTTGGCGATCGCCATTCAGAATGGATAATAAATTAACCTAATTCTTGAGAACGATGATAAGCGGCTTTAACTGCCTCAATGATAGCTGAACGAAACGCCGATTTTTCTAATTGGGCAACCCCTGCAATAGTAGTGCCTCCGGGGCTGGTAACTTGATCTTTTAATTGGGCCGGATGTAAAGATTTTTCTTTTAATAATTGTGCCGTACCTAAAACCGTTTGTAAAGCCAATTGATTGGCGATCGCCCTAGGCAACCCCGAAGCTACTCCTCCATCAGCCAAAGCCTCCATCATAATAGCCACAAAAGCAGGCCCTGAACCAGAAAGAGCAGTAACGCCATTCATCAAAGACTCATTAACCTCCAAAACTTCCCCAATGGCAGAAAAAATAGAAGAAGCTAAGATAAAATGATCATCGCTAACCTTATTACCCCTAGTAATAGCAGTCATTCCAGCCCCAACTAAACTAGGAGTATTAGGCATAGATCGAATTACGGGCTGATTACAAAAAACTGATTCTAACCGCTCTAAATTAACCCCCGCTAAAATAGAAATAATTAAAACATTAGTATATAAATCAATTTCATCTTTTAATTGCTCAGCAATCACATCAAAAATTTGAGGTTTAATGGCTAATAATAAAACCTCAGCACTAGAAAAAGCCAAGCAATTATCCCCCGTGACATTTACCTTATATTCTTGTTGTAAAAAAAATCTTCTTTGGGATTGAGGCTCACTAATTAAGACATTTTCAGCCTTAACAATATGGTTAGATAAAAGACGGCAAAGAATAGACTCAGCCATAACTCCGCCGCCAATAATACTGAATTTAAAAGACAAAATATACTCCTAATAACAGTCAAGAAAATTAATTATTGAGATAAAGAAGAAGTATGATTATCCCATAAAGAATCAGAAAAAGGTTGACGGGGTTGATTATTCTGTGCCGATTCTTTTTGAGGATTATTAGCACTCCAATTACTTACTTTAACCGTTTTAGGAGTAAAAAGAAAAATACATTCACCAATTCTCTCTTGATTACCATCAATAGCAAAAGTACCACCAGCCACGAAATCTACTGCTCTTTGTGCTTCTTCAGGATTCATTACATTAAGATTTAATACCACACAACGACGCTCTCTTAAAGTTTGAATAACTTTAGGAATTTCATTAAAAGAAAGAGGTTCGATAATTACAACTTCATTGATAGCATTTTCCATTCCTGGCATTTCAATCACATTATTAGGGGTAACATTACTATTAAAACCAAGATTTAGGGAATTATCGGAAGGTAAATCCATTGAATAATTGGATTTCTCTCTACGATTGGTACGACGAGAAGATTTAACCGTTTCAGACTCAGGAGGTATTGGGGGATTATAGGTATTAGATTCTTCCATAATTTCTTCATTCTCATTGCCCAACTCCTCTTCATAATATTGAGCATCTGACTCTGAGCCACTCATCATAGTTTTTAGTTTACCTAAAATATTTGACACTTTTTTATTCCTAATTATTATATTGCTGATAATTTCAATATCATCATAAACCTTATTATCAAAATTATCAAAGTTTTTTCTTTTCTTTTTAGTTTTTTCGCTTTTGGTTTAAACAATCATACTTTCTTTAAAGTTAACACCTAATTCCAAATATCTAACACCTCCTTTTCAAGTTATTATTCAAAATAGGAAGAAATAAAACCAAATAAAAATCAAATGAGTGCGAAGGAAACCCAAACTAAAATTAAATATTCTCCCCAATATAAACCTAATCAATTAATTTGTGGTTATGGAGAAACAGCAATTATTACAGGTTGGATGGTGAGAAAAACTGTTGCTCAAAAATTAAGCGAAAATGATTATGCAGTGGTTGGTAATTTGTATAGCCCAACTAGGGGAATTAGTTTTTTAATTCGCAATTTGTTACTTAATCCTCATGTTCATTTTTTAGTAGTAATTAATGCTACTAAGGAGGATAAAAATGCTGGGGGTTGTCAGTGTTTATTAGACTTTTTTAAGGATGGTTATAGGCAAGGTAAGACGGAAACAGGTAAGGATTGCTGGTTAATAAACTCTAAAATAACGGGTTATATTGATATTGAAATTGATCAAAATTCTTTAGAAATTCTGCGTAATAATATTACTATAAAAGAAGTAAATTCTGTTGAATTAGCAATAGAAATGACTAAAAAATTTGCCTCTTCTAAAATTAATAAAACTTGGTCACAACCGCTACTTTTTCCTGAACAAGAAATTATTACAACTGTGTTACCTGGGGTAAGATATGGACATAGAATTGAAGGAAAAACCATCGCCGAAACATGGATCAAAATATTGCATCGTATCAAAACAACTGGTACAATACGACCTACTGGTTATGATGGAAAATGGCAAGAATTAATTAATTTAATGGCGATCGTCACAGATGAACCTGATAATTTTTATTTCCCTGAACCGAATTATTTGCCAATTGATCGAGAATTTTTAACAGAATATATAGGACAAATTTTAGACGATTCACCCTATAGAGAAGGTGTTAAATATACCTATGGACAAAGATTAAGATCGTGGTTTAAAAAAGATCAAATTAAACAAATAATTGATAAATTAATATTAGAAATAGATTCCGCAAGTGCGGTAATGTCTTTATGGGATGTGCAAGATCATGAAGTAGGAGGAAGTCCTTGTTTAAATCATATTTGGATTAGGGTAATTGATAAAGAATTATCATTAACAGCAACATTAAGAAGTAATGATATGTTTGCGGCTTGGCCTGCAAATGCGATGGGTTTACGTGCATTACAACAACATATTAGAGATGAAATTGCTAAAAGTTCTGACTATAATTTAACTTTAGCACCGTTAATTACGATCAGTCAATCTGCCCATATTTATGATGATACTTGGGAAAATGTTGACAGTTTAATTAATAGTAAATATCAAGAAATTAGTCAACAAAAAAGTTATGATGATGCCGTAGGAAATTTTTTAATTGAAGTAGAAAATAATCAAATTATGGTAAAACAAACTACTATTGGAAGTGGCGAAATAATTAAAGTTTATCAAGGTAAAAATCCGCTAAATTTGATTAGAGAAATTTGTCATACTTCTCCAGCAATTCAACCGATTCATATTGGTTACATAGGCATAGAATTAGAAAAAGCGTATCAGTGTCTAAAAAATAGTACAATTTATAGACAAGATCAATAATTTGAAATTATTTGAAATTAAAGGTTATAGTCATAAATATATTAATCAAAATGATAATTTATTTAGACATTAAAGAAGTTCACACTTCTTTTTATTTTTACATGATTAATTTTCTCAATTGGGAAATTAATTTTTAATTATCAATTGTTAACTGTCTTTATCAAAAAAAATATTACTATGATGGATAATATTACTGAATTAGTATTTGGAGTTATTTTATGGTTAATTAGTTGTGGTTTTCTTCTTTATGTTGCTGGTAATAAATCTCAACTTAAGTCAACTTCAAAATCAGATGAATCTTTGAATAATATCGATGAAAATAATTTACAAAATGAAAATTTTTTAGATGTAAGTAATGATCAAAAATTGACTATTGAAGAATTAGAAGTAAAAATTGATGACCACAAAATAGAGAATTTAGAAGCAGAATTAAGTAAACAAAATTTAGAGTTGAATGTGGCTAAAGACAGAATAAATGATTTATTAGAGGAGTTAAAATCTGTATCCGATCAATTAAAATTAACTCAAGATATTTCTATAAAATTACAAGAAGAATTAGAATCAAGTCAACAGATGTCTTTGAAATTAGAAGAGGAATTGGAATTAACTCAAAATAAATCTCTAAAATTAGAAAAAGAATTACAATTGACTAAAAATAATTTTCAACAATTAGAAGAAAAAACAAAAAAACAAAAACAAGAATCAGAAGAATTAAAAATTAAGTTAAATCGTCAGAAAAAAGAATTGACAACTGAATTTGCAGAAACAATTTTTGAAAAATTACATTGTCTTTTGACTAACTATCCCACCGCTAGAATCATGACAAAAGTTAAACCTGATTTACCCGCTAAAAATTTAATTAGTTTATTTAAACCATTAGATAGTGTATCGGAATATTTGGGTTTTAATTTGATTGGTAAGCCTTGGCAAAAAGTAGCTTTTAATCCCCAATTTCATCAAGCCGATACAGAAGATATTATAGCAGGAGAATTGGTTTATATTCGATTTGTTGGTTATCGTTATGGCCATCGTATTCTCACTCCTGCCAAAGTAAGTCGAACTTTACCAGGTAAAAATCAATAACTTTTTATGATATTATTTTTTATTATTAATTTTTTACTGTAATTATGACCATTATTTCCATTGATTTTGGTACAAGCAATACGGTAATTAGTATTTTAGATACCCAAACCCAAAAGCCTCGAACTTTAAGATTTTCTCAAATATCTCGTATTTATCGCCTCAAAAATAATCGAGGTAAAACGTGGCAATTTTCTGTTATTCCTAGTATAGTTTTTGTTGAAGAAAATAACAAAATTATTTTAGGTGAAAAAGTTAAATCTTTACGTTTAGATGCCAAAAACCCTAAAAGATTTTTTAAAAAATTTAAAAGAGATTTAGCTGCTGATTTTCAAAGTCCGTCTCGTTATATTGATGGTAATGTTTATGATTCTAAAATTGTTGCGGAATTATTTATTACTCAAATTTGGGAATATTTAAAGCAACAAAATATTAATGCTTCTGAGGTAGTTTTTACTGTGCCGATTGGTGCTTATGAACGTTATTTAGATTGGTTTATGGCTTTAGCAACTAAGTTAAAAATCCCCCAGGTTAAATTATTAGATGAATCTACGGCAGCAGCTTTAGGCTATGGTATTGAGAATCCTAATCAGATAGTTTTAGTGTTAGATTTTGGAGGTGGAACATTAGATTTAAGTTTGGTTAGAATTATAAAAAATCAAGGTATTGCTAATAATAATAGCCAAATTTTTAAAGCTGAAATATTGGCAAAATCTGATGCTTATATCGGCGGTGAAGATATTGATATTTGGATTGTTGAAGATTATTTAAGGTCGCAAAATTTAACTAAAAATGATATTAATGAGGTAGCTTGGCAGAATTTATTAGAAATAGCTGAAAAGTTAAAAATTAGGCTTTCTTATGAACATAAAGTTCAGGAAATTTGGTTAAATGAAGATGATTTTACCAGTTATGAATTAGAGTTAACTCGTCATCAATTGACGGCTATTTTAGAAAATCAACAATTATTAGAACAATTACGCTATGCTTTAGATGAGATACTGCATTTGGCTTTATCTAAAGGTATTAAAAAGGCTCATATTGAACAGGTTTTATTAGTAGGAGGGAGTTGTTTTATTCCTGCTATTCAACAGTTAATAATTTCTTATTTTGGTAAGCAAAAAGTTAAATTTCATAAGCCTTTTAATGCGGTTTCTCATGGTGCTTTGGCTATTTCTAATTTCAGTCAAATTGATGATTATTTGCATCATAGTTATGGTATTCGACTTTGGGATCATTCGCAACAAAGTTATTCTTATTTTCCTTTATTTGAAAAGGGTGTCCATTATCCTTGTCATCGTAAAAAACCACTTATTTTACAGGTGGCTATGGAAGGGCAAACTGAGATTAAGTTAGATATTGGGGAGTTAGCTGAGGTTGCTACTTCGGAAGTTAATTATGATGATTCTGGACGATTATCTAGTAGTTTTATTGAACGTAAGCATGTTTATCGCTCTTTAGAGATAAGTCATCAAGAGGTATGTATAGGTCATCTCAATCCCCCTGGTCGTGTCGGTATTGATCGAATTTCGGCAGATTTTGAAATTAATCAATATCGTGTTTTGTTAATTACGGTGAAGGATTTGTTAAATGAGCAAATTTTAGTTAATAAACAGGCGATCGCCAAATTAAAGTAATGGCAAAGGGGAATGGGGAATAAAAAAAGTAACTGCTTTTTTCTTAAATCTCGTTTTTTTGACCTTTTAAAGTAATTTAACGTGTTAAAACCTTATTTAAACCTAACCCCTAATACCTTTTATCTGCTATAATTGCTTTTCTTTTTGTACCATGGAGTTATAAGACAACCAACCAGTAACTACCATAATAATTGAAAAAAGAATTAAAAAAAGAAAATGATTTTGAATATCAGAGAAATTTTGGTCGCTACTCCATATACCTGTTAAGGCTTCATTCATATGGTAAATGGGGTTAAATTTGGCTATTTTAAGTAAAGAATCAGGGAATAAAGAAGTGGGTAAAAAAGCACCACCTAAAATGAGTAAAGGCACACCAAAAGTAGCCACTAAAGCATTCACATCTTCCGTCCGTTTTGCCAATTGAGTGCCTAAAATAAATCCAACTCCGACATAACTAATTATACTTAATAAAATGATGGTTAATCCTAATAGAATTGAACCAGAAAAATTGACTTGAAAAAATAAAATTACGAAGTAAATTAAGAGGGTTTGACTAATACCAATTAAACTATGAGCTAAAAAAATTCCGATGAAATAAGAAACACCATTAAGAGGAGAAATAAACAGTCTTTTTAAAGTTTTTTGTTCTCTTTCTGTCACCACAGTAGAAACGCTACCCCCTAAACAAC
>CAZWLZ010000138.1:0-8886 GCA_964634505.1 uncultured bacterium
CAAGGTTTCCGCCTAGGGGTTGTGGGTGGACCTGGCGATCGCCGAGATGAAGACTTAATTCTATTAGGTAAACTTTCTGCTCAAATGTTTAATTCTATTATTGTTAAAGAAGATAATGATCGAAGGGGCAGAGAAAGTGGGGCAGTTGCTAAGTTAATTATGGAAGGAATTAAACAAGAGGGTAGTTGCCCTGATTGTCAAATTATTCTTGATGAAAAAGAAGCAATCAATTCGGCGATCGCCAAAGTAGAAAAAGGAGGATTAGTTGTCATTTTTCCTGAAAGTGTAAGTACCTCAATTGAAATGATTCAAGCCTTACAAGCTAAAAATAAAATTTCTTAAGATGTTAACACAGGCTATTTTGCCTGTGACAATTAGAGGTAGAAAAATAAAATTAATTAATTATGTCTAATTAAATTTTTAAATCAATAGGTTTACCATCAGATTGAATCCATACTACATTAGTAATTTGTTGAGATTGGGCATACTTTAAAGCCTCCTCCTTAGATCGTTGTTGTAAATCTAATTCTACCCTAGTAATATCAGGCGTATTGCGTAATTTTTGAGCATAAACAAAAGCTGCCGCCTTAGCAGAAGAATCTTGAGGAATCACCAACCAATCACTAGGAGGAGTTGATTGAGGAAGTTGGGAAGTATCTAATAAACAAGTATGTAAATCTTCAATATTAAGAGAAAAACCAATACCTTGAGAAGTTTTTCCTTGAGGATGATAAACTCCCAGTAATTTATCATATCTACCGCCTTGCCCCAATAAATGAAATTTACCATTATGGTAACTAACCACATCAAAAATTATGCCCGTATAATAATCAAAAGTTTGAATTAAACTCAAATCTAAAATAATAGGCAAAAGTTTATTACTGCTTTGACTAACTAATTCAATTAAAGATTGAAGATTTTTGACACTTTCGATCGCCAATTTATCCAACTCTAAATTCATAACTTTAGTTAAAACATCCGTAGGATTACCTCGTAAATCAAAAATAAATAAAGCTCTTTCTTTCAATAAAGGACTTAAAGATAAACCTTCTAAACCTAATCTATCTAACTTTGCTAAACAATTTCTTACTTGTTTTCTTTCCTTCACAGAAAAAGGAGATAAAAGAGACTGAGTTAAACTAGCTTCGCCTAATAATAATTGCCAATTATTTAAGCCCAAAGTGTCCAAACAATTACTTAAAAGTAAAAGAATTTCAGCATCCACCATTATCCCACCAGCAAAAAGTAACTCTACCCCCGCCTGATAAAATTCTAAAGCACTACCAAGATGATTTTTAGGAGGTTTACGAAACACATTGGCACGATAACATAACCTTTGTAAAGTAGTTATATCTAAGCGAGTAACCGCAGCCCTTGCAATAGAAGCCGTTAATTCTGGACGTAATCCCATTCTTGAATCCGATAAATCTTGCAGTTGAATTACTTGAGATGATTGTATTGCACCCCCTGCCATTAAAGTATCCATCCATTCAATACTAGAGGTAACAATGCGTTTATAACCCCAACGTTGGAATACATTTTGAATACAATCATTAATCCAACTTTTTTGAGCTACCTCTAAAGGTAGTAAATCTCTTGCCCCAGAAAACGGTGCTTGATCAATCATATTAGAAATCTATAACTATTGACTCTTATCAAAAATAAATTATCTTTTGTATTTTGTTAATTGTCAATTGTCAATTATGATTTCTCAAATTATCTTTAACTACTTTGATTTTTTTGATACTAAAATTTAGATCGTAGTTATACTTAATCTGTTATCAAATTTTGATTAAAATAAAAATTTAAGCAATGGAAGTAACGAGGCGATCGCCATTTTATTTTTATCATTAATCTAAATCAAATAAATCGAATCAGATTAATATTCCTATGTTATATTAAAAAAAATTAATAAAGTTCTTAGTATGAGCTTTAGCCCTTCTTTAAATTAATAAAAACTCCTTTAGGAGTTACTACAAACAATCATTTATAAATAAATATTAATGGAATATGCGTGGCGATTTACAAGAGTTAGAGATTACGTTATTTTTATGCATTTTCTTATGTCAAAGGTTCGTCTTTCCTAGTTTTTCTCTCTTCAGCCTTTGTTAGAGAAGTAAATGAATATAATCAACTTATTTCAAACATTAATACTTTAGCTCAATTAGAAGCAGTTGGTAATCCAGTTAAATTAAATCAAAGAGAAAAAGTTATAGAAGCATTAAAAATCAATCGGGCAAATATAGTTCGTGCCTTACAAACAGAGCGAATTTTAAGAGAAAATCCCCAATTTCGACCAGAACAATTTAATATTGATTTAAGCGGATTAAGAATATTACAGGCCACAGAAAAAGCGACTGAATACGGCAGATTTTTAGACGAAGCCTTACAAATTGGTGTTAGCGTACAAA
The DNA here is from genome assembly GCA_964634505.1 of uncultured bacterium. Lineage (GTDB taxonomy): Bacteria > Cyanobacteriota > Cyanobacteriia > Cyanobacteriales > Cyanobacteriaceae > CAZWLZ01. The sequence goes on from CAZWLZ010000138.1 coordinate 2,412, forward strand.
CAGAAATGAGAAAATTAAAAAATAAGCGTTTAGGCTTGTAGTAACCCCTAAAGGGGTTTTCCCATTCCTTAAAAGAAGGGCTAAAGCCCTCACTACTAACAAGTGTAGGTTTATCACCTCTATAATCAATTAACTTTCTTTTTGATCCTGTTTTTGCTTCTACAAGAATATTCTGAGAATTGAATTTATAATTATTCTTATCCTTTACACAAAACAAAATCGGTTCCCATAAAGAACCATAATGTTTTTTTTGCTTGAACCCCAGAACTGTCATAATACCATACAATTCTGGATAAAACTGTTATTTTTTTTCGCAAATATAAGTCTAAATATGGCACTGCTTGAGTGCTTGACATTATACACATTGACACATTTTTTTTTGAGTTTATTAATACATAAATCAAGCCATTGATAACACCATTCTAAATAGTTTTCCTCTGAACTCCATTTATCTTGAAAATTAGCAAATTTTTTACCAATATTATAGAACCTATTTGGTCTCATATCTGAAATCATTATCGAGTCTGTATTATAGTAAATTATGAAAAATCAACTCTAACACTTATTTCATAAGGTTTCCAAAATAGATCCCAAATGAGTTCTATAGGGAGGATCAACAAAGATTAAATCGATCGATTCATCTTCTATATATTCATTTAATACTTTAATAGCTTCCCCTAAAATAATTTTTGTTTTTTCATTCTGAAATATAGATTTTAAATTCATATCGCACTTAATAAACTATTCATCACTTATTTTCCATGTTTTGCCCTTCAGAAAGATCTACTGGTGTAATTAACGAAAGTGAAGAGGTTTTAATCTCTTTCAAATTATTAGCTATACGATTTGCTTGTTTTTCAATACTACTTTCAAAAACTGTACGAACATATCGACCGTTTCCAAAATTTTTATTTCGATTTTCATAAGCATTTTCAAAAATTGCTAAAAGACCTGAATTTGCCCTTTCATCAAGAATATAGTCATTTTCTTGACAGAATTTATGAAAGATAGAGGCTAATTGAGGGGGTGTATAATGATCGAAGTAAAAAAATAGACTAAAACGGGATTTTAAACCAGGATTTAATTCAATAAAAAATTTCATTTCATCAGTATAACCAGCTAGAATAACCGCTAACCGATCTCGACTATCTTCCATTTGTTTGAGCAAGACTTGCACTACCTCCTTACCATAATCATTTGAAGAACCTTCGACGGCAAAAGCATAAGCTTCATCAATAAACAGAACTCCATCTAAGGCTTGTTCAATAGCATCGTTAACACGAAATGCTGTTTGCCCTAAGTACGCACCGACAAGTCCACCACGATCTGTTTCTAATACATGTCCACGTTTAAGATAACCTAATTGTTTATATAAACGACCAACTAATCGGGCAATGGTAGTTTTACCCGTACCAGGAGGACCATATAAAACAAGATGAAGAGAAGGATTTACTATTTTGAGTCCTCTTTTCTTCCTTTCATTTTGTACTTTGAGCAAATTTGTAAATGATAAAAACTGCTGTTTAAATTTTTGATGACCAATTAAGGCATGTAAATCATTCAAAATTTTCTCTAAAGTATCATCTTCAGGTGGATCATGTTGAATAAAAGATGCTTCCAGTTTGTTATCTGTTTTTGTTGTGTTTTCAGTTTTAACATTTTCATTATCTTCTATTTCAGTTGAACTAATACTAATAACTAAATTATGTATTTTAATAGTAGTTTTGCCTTCTACATAAAAGCCAACACTGTCTCCTGGTGCCTCCATAAATAGTTCTTTAGAAAGCGTTTGAACTAAATGACTATTAATATAAAATTCCATTAGCTCTTTATTGCGTCGAATTTCAAGAATATTAATAGCATTGCCTGTATGAATATTTTCGTGTTTAACAGATTTTTCACTATGAAAAATCCAATAACCTTTCCGAGATTGAATAATTCGATAATATCCATCATCATTAATTGCAAAAGAAAAAAAATTATTTGCATCTAAAACGCCCCATATTAAACCATACCAATTATCATATCCAGAAGAGTTTTTCTCATATACTTTTACTGATTGTTCTAACATAGAATAAATATGTAAATCTTCATTTTTAGACAAATTTTCGTTAATATTTTTCCAACAAGCCCAAGATCCGTCAGAGCGTTTGTGTTGAAATAAATAACAAAAATCTACTATGGATAATTCCACCGCCTCTGTGGACTTTTGTAACCAATTGTGACGATTATCTAAAAATTGTTCTTCAAAAACTAACATTCTAATATTCTGATACAACTAATTTTTTAAAATTCTTAAAGTGAGCAAAAAGCCCGCCTTAATTATAATTTAAGCATAAAATATTTAGCAACCGTATGATAACAGACGCATTAATGATGTTTAATATATTCTTTCAATAAATTATTAATTTCTGTTTAATTATCAACCTCATTTTCTTTATACCATTTATTTTTTATGTAGGGTGGGCATTGCCCACCAAAACCCTAGGCACTGAAATATTTCGCCACAGGATGATAACAAACGATCGCCGTAGTGGACTGTTCGGGGTATATTTGTTCAGATTCATCCATATACATACCAATGCGTTTTGCGTCTAATAAGTCTAATTGCACATATTGATCTAACATATTAGGACAGGCGGGATAACCAAAACTATATCGTGAACCTTGGTAATGTTGTTGTAACATCTCTTTAATATTATCAGGTTCAGAAGCCTCAAAGCCTAACTCCTTACGGATTCTGGCATGAATATATTCGGCGATCGCCTCGGCTGTTTGCACTGCAATCCCATGATAATAAAGATAATTGGTATAATCATCATTAGCGAATAATTTTTGAGCATATTCGGTAGCAATTTCTCCTACTGTCACAGCTTGCATCGGAAATACATCAATAATTCCAGAATCTTTAGAGGCAAAAAAGTCAGCTATACATAGACGTTTACCTGATTTTTGACGAGGAAATTCAAATTTAGCAATTTCTTCTTTAGTCTCTGGATTTTCTGGATTATAAATATATAAAGTATTCCCTTCAGATTGACAAGGAAAATAACCATAAATCACTTTGGGATGTAATAAATTTTCACTTTTAACTTTGGTTTTCCATTCTTCTAAAAGAGGGTAAACTTTTACTTGTAAAAATTCATTATATTCTTCTCTCGATTGCCCTTGAGGTTTACGAAATTGCCATTGGCCTGCAAAAAGTGCTTGTAAGTCTAAATACCAAAAAAGTTCATCTAAATCGAAATCTTCAGATTTTAAAATTTTTGTACCCCAAAATGGAGGTGTAGGGCGTGGTATATTAACATCAACTGCCTCACTTGGGCGATTATCAATTTCAATCTTTTGGGCTAGGTTAGAAGTCTGTTTCACTTCTTCCTTAACTTCTCCAGAATCATCAAAATTACGTCCTTTAAATAGACTATTTTCTGATTCAAATTCCCCTAAAAATCCTTGTAAATTATCCCATTGATTACTATTTTTAGAAGGCATTAATTTATCCATAAAATGCAAATCTGCAAAGGCATCTTTACCATAAACCACTTTGCCGTTATAGGTATTTTGACAGTCTTCATAAACAAATTTAGGCGTTAAAGCCGCACCGCCTAAAATCACAGGCACAGTAATTCCTTCTTGGTTAAATGTCTCTAAATTATCCTTCATAAAAGCTGTTGACTTTACTAATAAGCCACTCATAGCGATACAATCAGCGTTAGATTCACGATAGGCTTGAATGATATTTTCAACAGGTTGCTTAATGCCTAAATTAATCACATTATAGCCGTTATTGGAGAGAATAATATCGACTAAATTTTTACCAATATCATGGACATCACCTTTAACCGTAGCAATCAAAAATGTCCCCTTTCCTCTACCGTCACTATCGGATTTTTCCATAAAAGGTTCAAGAAAAGCGACAGCGGCTTTCATAGTTTGGGCTGATTGTAAAACGAAGGGTAATTGCATTTTACCACTACCAAATAACTCGCCTACTACTTTCATACCATCTAATAAATAGACGTTAATTATTTCTAAAGGGGGATAGGTTTTTAAGGCTAAATTTAAAGCATCTTCTAAGCCAATTCTTTCGCCATCAATTATGTGTTGTTTTAGTCTTTCTTCGATGGGTAAATCTGCTACATTTTGCTTAATATTTTTAGTGGTTTTACCTTCGTATAAAGTGGTTAATTTTCCTAAAGGATCATAAGTGCATATCTCTCCATCAAACTCTCTTAAATCATAAATTAAATCACGACAAATTTTAACAGCCTCTTCGTCAATTTTAGCTAAGGGTAATATTTTACTCGCAGAAACGATCGCCCCATCCATGCCTACTTGCATACATTCATGTAAAAATACTGAATTTAATACTTGACGAGCGGCTGGATTCAAACCAAAGGAAATGTTAGAAACCCCTAACATAAAATGACATTCGGGCATTGCTTCTTTAATTCTTTTGATGGATTCAACAGTAGCCTTACCATTTTCTCTGTCTTCTTCAATGCCAGTAGAAATGGGCAAAGCAAGAGTATCAAAAAATATTTCATAGGCTGGAATACCAAATTTTATCGCATCATTATAAGCCCGTTGGGCTATTTCAAATTTTTTATCAGCGGTGCGCCCCATCCCATCTTCATCAATTGTTCCAATAACAACCCCTGCACCATATTTTTTAGCCAATTCCAACACTTTCAAAAATCTCTCTTCCCCATCTTCATAGTTAGTAGAATTGAGAATACATTTACCCCCTGCCACTTTCAAACCAGCTTCCATTTTTTGCCATTCTGTAGAGTCTAACATCAAAGGCAAAGTTACATTATTAACGAGACGGGAAGCCAACTCGTGCATATCTTTTACACCATCACGCCCCACATAATCTACGTTGACATCTAAAATATTAGCACCTTCTTTAACTTGTTCTTTTGCAAGAGAGACTAAACCATCCCAATCCTCATTATTGAGCATATCTCGGCATTTTTTTGAGCCACTGGCGTTAAGTCTTTCACCCACAATTAAGAAAGAGTTATCTTGTTGATAGGTTTGGGTATTGTAAATGGAAGCTGCTGAAGGTTCAAATTTATACTCTCTAACTTTAGGGGTGAGTTTAGAAGTAATATCAGCTAAGGCTTTGATATGTTCGTAACGAGTGCCACAACAACCGCCAATAATTTGCACTCCTAAATCTTCAATAAAGTGCATCAAACTCATTTGTAATTCCAAAGGAGTTAACTTATAATGGGCTTGCCCGCCAACGTTTTCAGGCAATCCAGCGTTAGGCACACAAGAGACGATAAAAGGGGAATTTTCACTTAAATATTTGATATGAGGTTTCATTAAATCTGGTCCGGTAGCACAATTTAAGCCTAAAATATCAATATTATAAGGTTGCAGAATGGTTACTACAGCGTTAATTTCCGTACCCACTAACATTGTACCCATAGTTTCCATAGTCACCGATACCATCAACGGGAGGCGATCGCCTTTTTGGGCAAAAACTTCTTCAATGGCATTTAAAGCGGCTTTAATTTGTAATACATCTTGACAAGTTTCCACTAAAAGTAAATCAACACCTCCATCATATAAAGCCTCAATCTGGGTAATATAGGCATTTTTGAGGGAATCATAATCAATATGTCCTAAAGTGGGTAATTTCGTACCAGGACCGATACTTCCTGCTACAAATCTTGGTTTATCTGGTGTAGAGTATTCATGAGCCAGTTTTTTGGCTAATTCGGCGGCGGTTTTATTAAGATAATAAGCTTGATCGGCGAGGTCATATTCTGCTAAAACTAAAGGAGTACCTCCAAAAGTATCAGTTTCAATTACATCAGCACCTGCTTCTAAAAATCCTCGATGGACGATCGCCACCGCTTCGGGTTTGGTATGAACTAAATATTCATTACAGCCTTCATATTGAGCACCGCCAAAATCTTCAGCCGTGAGATTTTGTACTTGTAGATTTGTACCCATTGCACCATCAAATACTAATACTGGGCGATCGCCACTATGTAATCTTTGTAAAAATAGGCTTTTCATAAATCGACAATTATTATTAAAAGTTCTTGTTATGTTAATTATTAAAAATAATAGCTTATTCTGTAATGATACTCATTAGTCAATTTTATTGGTTAATCTAATTTTGCTAAAGCTATTGTTAAACAATGACAAACACCTTACCAATCACGTTCAGATAAATGACCAATATAAATTAATTTATTAGAAGAAGGTATTGTAACTAAAAAACTACGAAACACTGACGCAATCTTAGCACTACGGGCTATTTTTAAGACATAACATAGAAATATTGTCTGCCATGTCTTTTTAAAACTGATTTTAAAATGTCCTAACGTTAGTTGGTAGTGCTATAACAGTAGAATAATACTTTAAATTTTCATCATCAAGAATACTTTTTTGTTGATGATAATGAGTAATTTCAGGAAAAGGATTAATAAGACTCTCCAAGTTAGAAAAATTT
>CAZWLZ010000139.1:0-8844 GCA_964634505.1 uncultured bacterium
CTTCTTTTTTCTTCTATTATCTCTTATTTTCTATAGAATGAAACAGCCCTGCCTTACCAAAGGGGGGTGATATGGTGGAGGTCTTTTTAAAATTTACAAAAGTTGATGTTCCAATTCCTTGCTATTAACGACTGACTCAATATTTGAAGCTGCTACAGCGATGACAGTAAAAGCTTTTTCTTTACTATCCAAAACTTCTAAAATATAACCATCCTCTTCTCCTTCCGGCCTAAGACAATAATCAACAATAATAGCCGTCATTCCTTTTCGTAAATGGTCTTCTGGTAAATCTTTTGTTAATTTAACTTCAGTAAAAATTTCAAATTGCATAATTTTTTCTCCTTTAATCTGGAAGTAAGGTAACAAATTTCGTTTCGTTAGTAAGTGAATCAACTATCCAATAAGTTGCAATTTTTAGATTAATCCCATTTACTCCGACCAAAATTCCTTTTATTTCATAAATATCACCAAAGTTCGTTTTTTTGTGGAGTGTTGCTTGATTAAATAAAAACTGTCTTAATTCTTGCTGAAGTTGCAGCCAATTGTCTAAATTATATCCTGCTTGTGCTAAAAAACCTGATTTATCATCTTTCCGTTTCTGAATGAGTATATTTGGTGAGTTTTGCTTCGGCAATGGTTGCTTGGCGATCGAGATAGGGCATTGATGGGGTAGATGCACGCGATCAGTTTGTAAAAATATTCACCCAAAAATGTAAAAATCTAGTACGTTTTCCCTATATTGGGAAATCTTAGGCTGAATTAATTACGGGACTTTTGCTGATGGATTACATTATTTTTTATCAAGTTGTTGAAGATAATATCGAAATTCTTCGAGTTATCAATGGATACCAGAATTTACGGGGTATTTTTTCCAATACTTAATTTCGGGGAGATAAGAATTGATCACATTTTTAATTAATAATGCACAATGGAAAATTATCAACTTTCTTTTTTATTTCACAAGAACTCTAATTATAATAAAAATCAAAATCTTGTAAAGCGATTAATCTAGCTTTATTAAGTCGGTAATGATAATTTAATTTAAATTGTAGTTTTTCCCATTCAGTTTTTTCAATCTTTTTTTTTCCTGAAGAAAATTTTAAATGATCGAGATATTCAGCCTCCATTAAATATGACCAATCAGTTGCACAATAGGGCATACCACTTTTAAGCATTGCCAACCCAATTGCTGGTCCATCTGCACCATGAATCTTATGTAATTCTAAGTATCTACCAATTTTACCCCATTGTTCAATCCAATCTGTTTCTATTCCTTGAAAGCGGGAAACAGCAAACACAAATTCCCCCAAATAAGGAGCATTATCAAAATCAATATCCAATTTTTCAGCAACTTTTTGATAGTGATATAAATTATCTGGTTGCCATTTACTTAAGTGCTGTTTAAGATTTTTAATATTTCCTGTTACTCCCTTAACTTGTAAAATTTCAGATGGTAATAATAATTGTTTTTTAAATTTAATATCAGTGTCAATCTGTATGGTCATGTCATAGGTTTCTAGTGCAATTTTAATCACTAATCTTCGATCATGATAGGGGAACATGATACTATCTTGTGAATGTTGAATGGGAATGATATTAGAAGACTGTTTAAAATCTTCAGCACGATCCGTTAGAATGACGTATTGAATTCCGGGATGATACTTTGCTAAATCTTTTCCCACATTGACAGCACAATCACGATATTTTTTTCCTAAAGCCAAACCACAAAAACAAAAATTATTATTAATAGTCATTATTTTGTTGACATATTTTTTAATTTATTCATAACGTTTTTATTGTGCCATAGGTTTATCATCTATAATTAATAATTTTAGATAATAGAAGTTCGCTAGAGCCGATCGCCAAAATAACAATTCCTCTAAAAAATAAATATAATGATACAAATTCTGTAATCATTGATAATGATCATAAATCTCTATAATTGTTATTGGTAAAATTAAGAGTTGTTTATGATTAATCATTTTAGATGGAGAGTTTGATATGACTGAAACGATTTTTAGTAAAATTATTCGTAAAGAAATCCCAGCCGATATTATCTATGAAGATGATTTATGTCTAGCTTTTAGAGATATTAATCCTCAAGCCCCTACTCATATTTTGGTTATTCCAAAAAAACCCATTCCTCAATTAGAATTAGCCACAGCCGAAGATCAAATTTTGCTTGGACATCTTTTACTTATAGTGAAAAAAGTTGCCTTACAAGTTAATCTAAATCAAGGTTTTAGAGTAGTTATTAATAATGGACAAGACGGCGGCCAAACTGTTGATCATCTTCATTTACATATTCTTGGCGATCGCCAAATGCAATGGCCACCCGGTTAATCAAATTTATGAACAATAATAAAAACTTATTAAAAGAAAATAGTGGGCATTGCCCACAAATATAAAAAATATTAATAATTTATTAATTAAATTTATTATTGATTTTAAACGAGAGTAACTTCTAAAGACTTAGATTGATTATTAGTAGTAATTTCTTCATTCTCTTGATTTTGGTCTGAATCATGCTCTTCTATAATTAAATCAGTACAAGGAATAGTATCGGATAAAATAGCATTAGCCATCATGCCTGTATGAATTTCGAGCAATGCCTCTGGTAAAGCCTCAAATACTAATCTTTGTCCAGGGAAAACAACTCGTTCAAAATACCAATTGGTAACATTCGTTATTCTAACTATTTGTATTTGACTTGTCACATTAACATAACAACAAACAATGCACTTATTTTGATCAGAGTTTAGAGAATCTAGTATTTGAGCCATAATGATAAAACCTTATTTAAATTGATATTTTTTTATTAACTCATCTAAACTAACATTCCTTAATCTTTAATTGCTGTAAAGATAAATACTAATTAAAGATTAACAAAAAAAATTTTACAATAATTACTCACAAATTAAGACAAATATCGATTTATCGCTTAAGAAGTTTTAAAAGAATACCTTTTCTTCTATGATGGTTTAAACTGATAAGAGAAAAATTGAATATCTATATTTGGTTTGTATAATAAATTATTTTTGTTAACAAAACTAAATGATTTAACTTGAGCATTTTTGTCTCCATAAAAAAATGCTAATGCTTCTTTATTATCTCGGGGGAGATGACTAAAAATAATACCATTATTCGTATTTTCAGGAATAATTCGGTATTCTTTTTCAGAATCATCCGCATATTGTACTTTAACGATAACAGGAGGAGTTCTAAAAATAGTTTTATAAAATTTGCCCCAAAGGGAATATTTAATTTTTATTTCTGCTTTCATTAAAGAATTATTGCTATTTTTTAGTTGTTCTATACGATTCCATTTTGTTGTCATTGTACTTTTCATATCAATGGAAGAACAGCCATTATTAACTTGTTTTTTTAATAAAAATATTGGTGTAAATACAGGTTTAAAGTCACCTTCAATAACTTCAACAGGGATATAATTACAGTGAACAAAAGAAAAAGTTTTTGGCTCATCAAAAAAAGGATGTCTAGCATCAATAGCAATAAAAGTATAGATTATATAATCTCTGGGATTGTCAACAAAATTTTGAAAATTCAAATTATCCAAATAACTAGTATATGTAGAATAGGATTGAAAAATAGGTCTCGGTTTCCAATTCAAATTATTTGCAGGTGCAATAGAAATATCCCAAGGAATTATATCTATTGTTTGGTTACCTATAAGTTCTGTAACGTTTTGAGAAAATTGAGATTTTGAGAGTACTTCACTGCTATACTTCTCCATATTACTTTCGAACGCTGATATATTCGATATGGTGTACCAATTATTTTTTAATCTTGTAAAAATTGAGTCTGTCAGATCAGAATAACTATTTAGTGTCACCATACAATTTACCATGATGTATAAGTATAAACAAAAAGATATTTTCCACTGAAGGATACCCTTAATTTTGGTAAGACAAAGGAAAATAATAAATAAAATAGTTTGAGCAAACAACAGATAATGACTGCCATCATGACGAATAAAACCATGCTTAAATGCAATCCAAGTAATGAATAAAAGTCCTACTGATAAGTTTAAATAACCATTTTTAGCTAATAAGAATAACAGCCCAATTATAATCCCACAATTGGATAAACCGATGATTAATTCTTTTGAATTACCAATAACACTCATTGCACTAGAGTAACCAGAAGATATTTGCAAAGAGTTATAAATATAATCTATGAGAGAAGCGGATGAAGTAAAGAAAATAGTATAAATAGTTAAAAGAGAATAAATTAGGTAAAAAGCTATTAAGATTAATAATCTTTGATCTGATAAATTCATAAACCAAGAATTAGTTAATGTCTTGTTCATTTTTATCCATCTGTTTTGATTTTTATTAATTAACAAAAATATTGTCCAGATAATCAAAAAAGAAATGATAATATTTATACTTATTTTTGTTAGTGATTCTAAAAATTGACTAGGTACCAATCCTAACCAAGCGGATGAAACAAAAATAGGAATAATAATTGTTATAGCTGTTAAATTAATAATAATTTCTCTAGTAGATTTTAAATTTATTGATTGATATACATTGACTAAATTAAATAAAAATAAAAAGCCTATTGTATAAATACCTAAGCTAAACTTAGTTAATATACAAAAGCCAGAAAAAATGGCCATCAAAGAAGATAGCTGTATAGGATATTTTTTCCATATATTTTCAAAAGTAAAAATTGTAATAAAAATATATAAAATTTGATAATCTACCAGTAAACCAATCCAAAAATTAATCTTGATAAAATAGATAATAATACTCAAACTTAAAGCGAGTAATATTTTCTTTGTTTGATTTTTTAAGGTGAATATCTTGATCAAAATAATTGTAAAAAAACAAAATTGTATAATCCAATGAAAAATTATAATTTGCCAAAAATTGCCTTTAAAAGTAGCACCATGTATTAAATATCCGAAAGGTCCATAAGTAAAAACAATATCTTTCCCGAAAATTAAATTATCTTCTGCTGTTTTACTTATTGCATATTGCCAAGACGGATCAAGACCCAGAACAGTAGGGGCAGAAGGTGGTAAAAAAGCAATAAAAAAAACTATATAAACAAAAAATAAAGCAATAAATAATAAATTTAAATAGTTTTTAATGAAAGTCAATATTCGATTTGACATCTGATTTAATTTCTAGTTATTCATGAAGGTATTATAGAATCCATTTGGTATGTGATGTAAATTATTATTTAGTATTAAAACCTTGAAATTTATTTCTCCGCTGAAAGCTAAAGTTTGCCTTAGCAGACTAAATAGTAATCTGTTTTATCGGGTTTTAGCTATTAGCAAAAAATTTATTTTTTGTAATTTTAAAGATAATTAAATGTTTCGTTATGATATTTGAGGCGATCGCCTCAAATATTTTTTCACTAGGTCGAAAATGATATAAAGTTCCACCAATAAAGATAATGAGTATTTCAATTAGGGTAATGATTGACATTATTTAAAGCTATATTTTAATAGTTAATTTATTTTTTTGAGAATATATTTAGCAACAATTTCGGTAAGAATTGATCAGAAAATTATTAATTTATCGCTTAGGAAGTTTTAAAAGAATACCATTTTTACCTTTAGAAGAACTCCACAAAACTTCTATGCTCTTCTTCTTTTGAAAATAATTACAGTTATCTTCTAAATTTAAACAAAATATATAATCAATATTAGGAGAATTATCAATGTTTTCCCATATTGTTGGATTGCCAACATTAAAGGGAATAATATTAATTTTTGGGTTATAAAAAAGATATTGATAAATCCATGTATCAGAGGTAGTTACTAAAGCAACAGTAGAGTTATTAGAAACATATTTACTAAAAAGATTAGCAGAGGGAAAATAATTAACATCAAAATAAAATTGTCTATCTCTTCCTAAATTAGAAAGACTCCAAATACTTTTTTCTGTCAATGCTTTTTGCCAATTCATAGGGTTAAATTGTTCTAATTGTGTTGCTTCTCGTAAATCTTTAAGCACTGGTTTACTATTATTAAAAGTACATACATAAAAAAAGATTAAGATAGTTAATATAGTTAATAATTTACTAAGAAAATTATTAAGTTTAATTGAACTAAATAAATAAGCAATTAAAACTCCTGAACTAGCAAAAAATAAGGAGAAATAGCGATTAGCCCAGGGGAACCAAGCTAGTTGATTACAGAGAATAAAAGCATAACAAATTAGATTAAAACTTACTATTTTTAAAAATAAATCTCCTTTTACAATGCCAAATAATACGCTAGGAATAACTAAAAAAAATCCAAAAAATCCAAACCAACTAATGTCTTCTGAAGTTCCTCTAAGGATAAAAAAAGGAAATCCTTGATTATTACTAATAATAGGCAATAATGGTGATTTCATAATGCCATTTTCTTTGAAGAAAGGATGAAAATTTTTATTATAAAATTCCATTAAAAAATCACTAATTGTATATCCTTCTTGATTAAGTGTTGTTTTAGTTATTTGTTGAGAAACTAATTCTAATGGTTCTAAAAAATCGATACTTTGTAAAGTATATCTGACTAAATTACCTAAAGTTCCGATCATACCATCAGTTTGTTTATGCAATTTGGTAAATGTTTCTGAGCCTCCCCATGAGCCAAAAAGATGATAATTATGAAAATAAGTAAATAAAGGAAAAAAGATAATTATCGGTAAAAGACTTAAAGCAAAAATAAGTTTATATTTAATAATAATATTAATTAAATATTGCCAAGAATATTGTTTAATTAAAGCGACTAAAGACATAATGAGAAAAGGCAAAGCAAAACCAATAAAAGTTGTTTTAGAAGAAATACCAAATGATATAGTTATTGGTAATAAAACTAAATCTTCTAAGTTAATTTTTGTTAAAAGACGATTCAGAAGAACAAAACAGATTATAGCCGTAGCGGCTGTCCAAATATCATTTTTTGTAGAGGTAGATTGTAAGACTATTTCAGGCAAACTAGCAATAATTAAAGTAGCTGTTAAAGAGTGTTGTTCATTGGCATATCTTCTACTTAAAGCATAGGTAGCAAAGCAGATAATTAAGTAGGCAATAAAGCTAAAAATACCGATACCGTAATCAGTGTAAAATCTTAAAAAAGCATGATGTAATATATCCGAGGCAACAGAGAAAACAACTTGACTTTCTAAGGAATGGTTAGTTAAAAATAATGATTGTTCTTGTTGAAATAATAAAATCCTTGCTAAATTATAAGTCATACTATCCCAATTAGATGGAGGTAATAAAACTGCTAGGCAAAATAAATAAATCCAAACAATTAATAGAATACTTAAAATAATTTTATAGTTGCCAAAAAATATTTTAATTCCTTGAGCTAATTTTTGCAGTTTATCAATATTATTTTTAATATAAAATAAACTAAGTCCAAGCATCGGAACTTCTAACAAAAAAGATATTTTTGAATTTCCTAAGAGAAAGGCTATTTGAAAAGAAAAAGAGAGAAATAAAATCGTAAAAAATAAGCTTTTGGCGATCGCCTCTGATATTTTTTCTCCCAGTCGAAAATTATATAACGTTGCACCAATAACAAAAATTAGTATTTCAATTAGGGTAATAATGGACATTTTTTAGACCTTGTTTTTAAAATTTGTTTTTTATCGTAAGATTATATTTCATTAAAGACTATTTTTAATTTTGAAGATTCTTTAATAGTCTTTGTCGATCGCCAAATTTCGTAATTGTTTATAAATTTTCGATAATACTAAATTTTCAAGTAATACCTTAAAGGATTAAAATAAAGTAAAGAATTGTAAACAAAATAAGAAAATTGTTATAAAAAAAATAAACAAATATGAAAAATCCTTTAGTAAAAAAATTTTTTATTAGTATTCTCGTCATTTTTGTTAGCGTTACTACTTGGTTAGTAACACCTAAATTAGCTTATGCCGTCAATAATCCAGAGTTATTACCTACAGAAGTAACGCCTATTGTTGATTTAGCGAATTATTTACCAGAAATACAGGAGAAATCATTAATTAAACAAATAGAAAATTTTGAATTAGAAACAGGTTGGAAATTAAGAGTATTAACCCAAGTTGATCAAAGTCCGGGAAGGGCAGTAATTAATTTTTGGGGATTAGATGATCAAAGTATTTTATTAGTGGCCGATGGAAGAGGGGGAAATATTTTAGCGTTTAGTATTGGGGATGCTGTCTATGATTTATTACCTCGAACTTTTTGGATTGAATTACAAACTCGCTTCGGTAATATTTATTATGTCAGAGACAACGGCGAAAATAATGCCATCGTTGAATCTTTAGAAACTGTTAAAACTTGTCTTCTTAATGGTGGTTGTTTAGTTGTACCAGGTTTACCTCCTGAGCAATGGATTTTAACTTTGATTACCTCTGTAGTTGGTGGTGTAATTTTTGGACTAGCAGCTTTACCTCGTAAAAAAGATCAAGTTTTTGCTTGGCAATGGGTTTTAATTATTTCTCCTCTTTGGGGTATTCTTTTTCTTGCTTTTGGAGTAGGACCTGTAGTTACTCGTACTTCAGATTTATTACCTTTACTTCGTAATGTCATCGGTTTTGTTTTAGGTGCATTAATTGCTTATATATTCCCTATGTTAAATCGGCAGGAGATAAGCATGGATAATGAATAGGTAATAGGTAATAGATTTTAGGGAATAGGTAATTGGTTAAAATAATAGCTTTGGTTAGGATTAATGATTAAATTATTTTTAGAGTTCAAAAACTATAAAATTAAGTCATTGATCAATTATTAACAAGTTTAATTAGAAAATGTCTGAAACTAAAATATTATTACCTGTTGGGGGTGCATTGACGGGAGTAAGTGCTTATACTACTATAGGCAGTA
>CAZWLZ010000140.1:0-8827 GCA_964634505.1 uncultured bacterium
CTTGCCCTCCCACTGGATGACAACAATGGGCAGCATCTCCAATTAAAGCTAATCTAGGTTTAACATAGTTTTTACTTTGCATTAATTGTACGGGAAATACTTGGCGATCGCCAAGTAACTGTAACGAACCCAATTCCTTACCTGTATGAGTGTCTAACTTTTCAAGAAAGGCTTTTTCGGGCATAGATTGTAAAGATTTTGCCAACTGATGAGGGGCACTCCAAACAATTTGACAACGATTATCAGGTAATGGTAAAATACCCATAGGCCCTGTTTGCCAAAATTTCTCAAAAGCAGTGTCATTTGATAGGGCTTCATGTTTCACCGTAAAAGCCACACAAGATTGCCAATATTTCCAACCCCTTGTTTTTATTCCCGCCTCTTGCCTAAGAGGGGATTTCGCTCCATCCGCTGCTACTACTAACCTACAAGAAATATTTTGTAATTGATTATCAATTTTAACTCTAACATTAGCGTAATCTTGAAGATAATCAACTTTTTGAACACTAGCATCTGTAAACCAAGTTAAATTAGAAAAATTTTGAGTAAAACGTTGTAATGCACCTAAAATAAATTTATGTTCACCTACATAACCTAAATAATCAGTATTTATATCGGTTGTCTCAAATTTAACTATAGTTGGTTTATGTTGATCACTAAGACGAATATGTTTAAACTTACCGATATAAGGTAAAATTTCTGACCAAACTCCGATTTTAGTCATAATTTTGCTAGTCATAATCGATAAAGCATAGGCTTGTTTCTTTGTCAATACATTTGCTAAAGTTTGTGCCTCGATCATAGCTATTTTTAAATTAGTTTTATCTAATAAAGCAGAAGCTAAAGTAGTGCCGACAATACCGCCTCCCACTATGATTAAATCATAATCAACTTGTGTATTTTCTTTATTATTCATCGTTATATCATAGATTTCAATATACAAATTTTAACAAATATTAATAAATTTTATTAATGATCATTTCCTATTTTTATAATAGGTAAATATACCGAAAAATTAGTTTTCTCATGTAAAGTACTAGAAACTTCAATAAAACCGCCATGAAGAATAGCAATTTCTTTGGCGATCGCTAATCCTAAACCCGTGCCTCCTGTTTGACGAGAGCGAGCAGTTTCAGTACGATAAAAACGATCAAACACAAAAGGTAAATGTTCAGCTTCAATGCCTTCTCCGGTATTCAGAATAGAAATAATAACATAGGGCAATTTTTGGACAACAACAAGACTAACTTTTCCTTGATTAGGAGTATATTTAAAAGCATTATCTAAGAGATTAAAAAAAAGACTGGTAAGATAATCAGAATTTCCTAAAATCATTAAATTAGGATCAATTTGTTTGTAAAATTTAATTTGTCGGTTTTCGCCCAAAATTTGTAATTGTTCAGATAAAATATCTAATAAATTACTTAAATCAATTTCAGCTTGATCAAAATATTGCTCATTTTCTTCTTGCTCTAATTTACTTAAAAACAGTAAACTATTAATTAAACGAATAAGATGATTGACTTGAGTTTCTACATCTTGTAATATAGTAGAATAGTCTTTGAGATTACGTTCACGACTTAGAGTAACTTCTATTTTTCCCTTCATAATAGTTAAAGGGGTGCGTAATTCATGAGAAACGTCAGCAGTAAATCTTCTTTCATGATTAAAAGCTGATTGAATTCTATCTAGCATTTGATCAATTTTTAAAGCTAATCTACTCATTTCATTGAAAGTACGACTATAATTTATTCGTTTAGTAAAATCATCAACACTAATCATTTCTACAGTTTTAATGATATGATCGATAGGACTTAACGCCCGATTGGCTAGAAATAAACCGCCAAAACTAACGGTTACTACAATTAAAGGAAAACTCAATAAAATTAAGGTAAGAAGATGACTAATGGATTCATCAACTATTTGTAGTGATTCTCCTACCTGTAGCCAACCGTCAATATGGGAAATGGTGATAGGTTGATTATAAAAACGCCAATTTTTATTTTCATATTTTTGAGTGGTATAACCTTCTTTTAGAGTTATAGGTTGATCAATAATTTTTTTATTTCCTAAACTATCAAAAATTTCTCCTTTATTAGTTAATAAATAAACAATTAAATCAGCTTTTTTTAGATGTTGATTAACTGTGGTATTTTTTGGGATTGAAGTGGGTTGAAATTTTAATTTTTCGTTTTTTCTGGTAATAATTGGTAAGGTTTCAGAAGCTGTTATTTCTAAAGATTGATCTAATTGACGAATCAAACTATGTTTGAGGGTAAAATATAAATAACTACTAAATAATAATAAAGTACAACTTAACCACATTACATACCAGCCAGTTAAATATATTCTTAAAGTTCCTTTTTTCCACCGCCAATATTTTTTACTCATAATTCACTACTAACTTTTAAACAATAACCGATACCTCTAATAGTATGAATAAGTTGTAATTCATGATCTCGATCAATTTTACGACGCAGATAACCAATATAAACATCTACCACATTAGAATTATTGTAAAAGTCTAAATTCCAAATATGTTCACCAATTTGAGTGCGAGTTAATACTTGATTAGGATTGCGTAAAAGATACTCTAATAGTCTAAATTCTAAAGGGCTTAATTCAATTAATTTGTTTTGTCTTTTTACTTCTCGACAGGTTATATCCATTTTTAGATCTGCTAATTCTAAAATACTCTCAAACTGTAGCGGTGGGCGACGTTGTAAGGCACGAAGTCTAGCTAATAATTCCGAAAAAGCAAATGGTTTAACTAAATAATCATCGGCACCACAATCTAATCCTTTAACTCGATCTTCGATATTTTGTTTGGCGGTTAAAACTAAAACGGGAGTTACAATTTTTTGTTTTCTTATTTCTGTTAATAAATTAAAACCATCTATTTTCGGTAACATTAAATCTAAGATAACCATATCATAGGCGATCGCCAAAATACTTTGTTTTCCTTCTTGCCCATTGTTAGCTATATCCACAACATAACCAGCTTCAGTTAAACCTTGACTAATAAATTGGGCAATTCCGATTTCATCTTCAATAAGTAAAATACGCATAGATTAGGCGATCGACTTCAATCGACTTCAATATATAAATGTTTATTGCTTTGATTTTTAAGATTACTGCTTAAATTTAGATATAATGTATTATAGAACCCATTTGGTATCTTATCTGAAATCGTTATCTAGTCTGTATTATACTAAATTATGAAAAATCAACTCTAACACTTATTTCATAAAGTTTTCAAAATAGATCCTAAATGGGTTCTATAAGATTTAGTGATTATAACATAGCTTTTTAAAAGGATAAAAAATTATGACAGTAACAACCATAAAATTAAAACAACTCTACGAAATTGATGATCATTTATGGTTATTTGAAAGATGATTAAATGTTTTGTGATGATTTTTATGGCGATCACCTTTCTTAAAATAGATCTCAAATGGGTTCTATACATTAAAAGAATTATTAGATGAAAATTACTTCTGTTGATTAATTTAGATTCTGTTATTATCTTGCTAAAATTTAAAATCTTTACAATTCTAAGAAAAATCTTAATATTGTCTCACTAACTTCTTAACATTAAGTATTTATACTAGCTAGTGAATTAAAAACAAATTATTAATTTCATATAACAATTGTATGGACAGTAGTCTAATTCTGTTTAATATTTTAAATCCTCCCGTTTTATTTTTCTTTTTGGGAATGATTTCAGTTTTTTTAAAATCTGATTTAGAAATACCATCCCCTTTACCGAAACTTTTTTCTTTATATCTTCTTATGGCTATCGGTTTTAAAGGAGGTTATGAACTTTCCCAAAGTGGTATTAATAGCATTGTAATTGTTACTTTAGTTGCCTCTATTCTTATGGCTTCTATTGTGCCTGTTTATAGCTTTTTTATTCTCAAAATTAAATTAGATGCTTATAATGCAGCGGCGATCGCCTCAGCCTATGGCTCAATTAGTGCTGTAACCTTCATTACAGCTAGTTCTTTTTTGGAAAAGTTAAATATAGAATATAGCGGTCATATGGTGGCAGCTTTAGCTTTAATGGAGTCTCCTGCTATTGTGGTTGGTTTAATTTTGGTGCGAGTTTTTACTAGCGATAAAGAAAAAGATGGGGAATTTTCTTGGAACAAAGTATTTCATGAAGCCTTCTTAAATGGTTCAGTTTTATTGTTAGTGGGTAGTGTGGTAGTTGGAATGTTAACAGGCGAGGCTGGTTGGCATAAATTAGAACCTTTTACTCAAGGGATTTTTTACGGCGTTTTAACATTTTTCCTCTTAGATATGGGATTAGTAGCGGCCAAAAGAATTAAAGATTTACAAAAAACAGGTACTTTTTTAATTGGTTTTTCCGTATTCACGCCCGTATTTAATAGTATTGTTGGAATTCTTTTAGCTAAAATCTTAGGTTTCACCGAAGGTAATGCTTTGTTATTTGCTGTATTGTGTGCCAGTGCTTCTTATATTGCTGTACCTGCTGCCATGCGGATGACTGTACCTGAAGCTAATCCTAGTCTCTATGTATCAATGGCTTTAGCTTTAACTTTTCCTTTCAATATTATTATCGGTATTCCCTTCTATTTAGAAATTATTAAGCATCTAGGAATTGGAGTGTAAAATGCAGCAAGTTAAAAAAGTTGAAATTATTATTAGTACTTTGGAATTAAATGAAGTTACTGAGATTTTAGACTCGATTAAAGTTTCAGGTTATACCATTATGAAAAATGTTTCAGGTAAAGGCGATCGGGGTGCTTCTTATAACGATTTAGGAGCTGAATTTAGTAACACTTATATTATGACGGTTTGTACCAATGAAAAACAATTAGAAGGCTTAGTTCAAGAATTATTACCTTTATTGAAAAAAATTGGTGGCGTTTGTTTAGTAACAGATAGTAGTTGGGTAATTCATTAAAAACTATGGAAAATTTAAGTAAAATAATGCAAAACGTACAAAAAGTAGAGATTATCGTTGATCATTCTTGTCTTAGTGAGACTTTAGATATTTTAGATAAAATTCAAGTCTCTGGTTATACTGTCTTTGAACATTTTACAGGCATTGGCGATCGGGGTGAATCTTGTGAGGAATTCTATTGCAATTTTCAGAGTAGTTATATTTTAACAGTTTGCACTAATGATAAGCAGTTAAATGCTTTAGAAGAAAATATCACTCCTTTACTAAAAAAGGCTGGAGGTATTTCTTTAATTACTGATGCCCAATGGATTAAACATTAATTTAAACAACAGTGAACAATTAGTTCGTAGTTTAATGTTTATCTTGTATTGCAGAATTACCTAGATCATCAAAATATTTGTTTAGTAAATTCATAATTGAAATAATTAAAATGTTACAAGGTGAAAATTCGTCTATGCCTATTCGTCGTATTATTCGAGGTTTAAACCAATTTCAGAGTAATTACTTTACTGTTCATCAAGAAATGTTTCGTAATTTGTCTCTTGGACAAAATCCAGAAATTCTTTTTATTACTTGCTCAGATTCTCGCATTGATCCTAATTTATTAACTCAAACTCAACCAGGTGAACTTTTCATCATTCGTAACTTAGGTAATATTATTCCTCCTCATGGAGTGCAAAATAATGGAGAAGGAGCGGCGATCGAATATGCTATCTCTGCTTTAGACATCAAACATATTGTTATTTGTGGTCATTCTCATTGTGGCAGTATGAAAGGACTTTTACATTTAGAACATCTAAACGAGGAAATGCCTTTAGTTTATCAATGGCTTAAAAATCATGCCGAATCGACTCGCCGACTTTTACGAGAAAATTATCAAGAATTTAGTGGGGAAGAACTTTTAAAAATTGCGGTAGAAGAAAATGTTTTAACTCAAATTGAAAATATTGAAACCTATCCAGTAGTACGCTCAAAATTACATAGTCATCAACTTTCCCTTCATGGTTGGGTTTACGAAATTGAAACAGGAGAAATTTTTGCTTATGATGCCACTCAAAGTAAATTTGTTCCCTTAGATTCTGAACCCTTCCCCGTACCTGATCCTTTGGTTAGTTTATCACCTCGCTAAATTTTGTAGTAAGCCCTTTAGGGCTTCTCCTTCTTTGAGAAAAAGACTTTAGTCTTTACTACCAATTTATTATATTTTTATTAACCCAACAAACATGAATAATAATTCTGATAAATTTATTAGTAATTTTAATCAAATTTTAATAGCCGGTAATCGTTGGTTTTTTCAAACTCCCGAAAGAGCTTTAGAACAAGCATATCAAGCGGCTTTAAAGATTCAGGCTATTGAAGATCAACATTTTAATGGACAAAAAGTTCCTACTAGTTCTGATCTTTATAGTAAAAATAGTCTTGATTGTTTTCAGAGTGATATTAATAAATATTTAGGTATTATTAAAGTTAAAATAGCTGAATTTAAAATTAGTCGTTTTGTGCTTCAAGGTAATAATTATAATTTTCTCGACAAAATAAAATTAATTGACGAGTTAGTAATCCGTTATCAAAAACAAGATTCAGATTTATTAGAAATACAACCCTTCGTAAATGTTGAAAATGAATCTTTTATTGACATTAAAGCTAAACCAATATCTCAAACTAAATCTCTTAATCAAGTTTTTTCTATGACTGATAATATGCAACCTCTTAATCAAAAAACGGGTGTTTTGCCTCGTTCTATTGGCCGCACAATGCAAAAAATTAAAAGAGAAATTGATCCTAAATATGAACAGGAATTAATCAATAATTTAAAGGTTACTAGACGCAATACTAGACGAGCAATTTCTTTTCTTTTGATGTTGATAATTGTTCCTTTATTAGTGCAAAGGCTATCTAAAGAAGTTGTAATGCCTTTAGTTAATAAATATCATAGTCAAGAAGTTGCTTCAATTTTTCTTAATCGAGAAATGAAAGAAGAAGCCTTACAAGAGTTAGAATCTTTTGAACATGAATTAAAATTTAATAATTTTCTGCCTGATATTCCCAAATTACCCCCCGAAGAGATTGAGAAAAAACTTACCGAAAAAGTTGACGAACTTGCTCATGAATATCATTCTTTAGGAAATAAGGCGATCGCCAATTGTTTTGCCGATTTAATTGCTTTAATTGTTTTTGTTGGAGTAATTTTCTTTGATAAAAAAGGGGCGATCGCCACTAAAAGATTATTAAATGAAATTGTTTATGATTTAAGTGATAGTGCTAAAGCCTTTATTTTAATTTTGTTTACAGATATTTTTGTTGGATTTCATTCTCCTCATGGTTGGGAAGTAATTTTAGAAAGTATTGCCAATCATTTAGGCATTGCGGCTAATCATAGTGCTATTTTCTTATTTATTGCCACTTTCCCCGTTATTTTAGATACTATTTTTAAATATTGGATTTTCCGTTATCTCAATCAAATTTCTCCCTCTGCCGTTGCAACTCTAAAAAATATGAATGAGTAATCAATCAATAAAATTTAATAATAAAAAGTAAAAATCGGAATAAAAAATTAGTACAATAAATAAAAACAAATCTATATACTAAAAAACCATGAATCTCAAATCTAAATTTTTAGTCAGTATCCTAGTTTTGACAACTACTTTAATTGCAAAAAATGCCCAAGCTCAAAATATTAGCTTTACTTGCGTAGTAGATAATGACAGCATTCCTACTACCTTTGCTCAAACTCCAGAAGGTTCTGTGCCAGTGTTTAAATGGAAATCAAATTATTTTAAACCACCTTATACACCAATGCAAAGATGTCAAGAAGTCTCTGACAGAATGAATAAATTTTACGCTCAGGGATTAATGAATCAGATTACCAGTGGGCGAGTTAATAATCAACCCGTATTATGTGCAGGTAGCGACTGCCAAGCTAATGGAGCTAATGTTCTAATTACTTTACGCCCAGAACAAAGTGCAAATCAAGTTTTACAAGAACTTGAAGCTAATCGCTCTCAAGGTGGAGGCCCCTCTTATCAATTAACAGGGGGAAACAACTCTAATACAAATAAACCTAGTGCTTTACAAAATAATAGTAATGGCACTGTGACATTAGATGTCAATGAATATATTGAAAATTCACAACCTCGCCCTCTTCAAACCACTGGTGGATCAACTAATTCCCCCGGTATAGTTCAGCCAAAACCGGGCGCAAAATGGTAACTATGTTTTTGTCGAAAGAGATAATATTATTTATTATTAATATCTCTTTTAAAAATGATTTCTTTAAAAAAACATTAAATTATTAATGAACATTAAGAATAATTGGCGTATATACCTTCTAACTCTAGCAGGACTAGCTTTTGGGTTGTTATTTCTTCAAAAAGTTACGAAGGTTTTTTCTGCCCCTAAAATCTTTGAATCAGGATATTCCCCAAATCAAATACCAGAACAACAACCATCTACTAATTCTACACAAAATCAACCTTTTGAAGATAATCCTCAAAATAATTCACCCTATCCACAACAAAATATACCTCCTTCGGCTAAAAATTCAGAGATAGTACAAAAAAAAGCTGAAGCTATAACAGTTAAAGTATTATCTGGACCAAATTCTGGATCGGGCATTTTGTTAACGAAAAAAGGAAATATTTATCAAGTGATCACCAATGATCATGTAATTTTATTTGGCAGACCAAATCAAGCCTATAAAATCCAAACCCCTGATAATCAAATTTATTCTGCTTCTGTCGTTCAATCAACTAAATTTAAAAATTATGATTTAGCTTTATTAGAATTTCGTAGCGATCAAAATTATCAATTAGCTTCTTTAGATTCTATTCCTTCTATTGTTAACGCTCAAGAGGTATTTGCTGCTGGATTTCCCGCTGAAAAAAATCCTAATTTACC
>CAZWLZ010000141.1:0-8793 GCA_964634505.1 uncultured bacterium
TATAGGGTGCAATGCCATTAACAGCTACACTGGTTAATAAGCTAGACTGAAACCAGCCTCGATGTTGATCTGAACCTTCTAAATATAAGTCAACAGGATATTTTAACTCCTCTCTTTGATTAGCAACCGCCGCCCAAGATGAACCTGAATCGAACCAAACATCCATCGTATCCATACCTTTGCGGTAAGTTTTGCCATTATGGCGATAATTTTCAGGTAATAATTCCTCTATACTCAACTCCCACCAAGCATCTGAGCCTTTTTCTCTAATGATATTTTTAACGTGATTAATAGTTTCTTCATTCAATAAAGGTTCGTTAGTTTCCTCATCATAAAAAACAGGAATTGGCAAACCCCAACTACGTTGACGAGAAATGCACCAATCACTACGATCTCCAACCATAGGAGTAATCCGATTTTCGCCACTAGCTGGAATCCAAGTTACCTCTTTAATGGCCTTCAATGCCAAATCACGAAAACCATCAACCGAAGCAAACCATTGTTCTGTTGCCCTAAAAATAGTCGGTTTTTTGGTACGCCAATCGTAAGGATATTTATGAGGATAAGCTTCTTCTTTCAATAAGGAATTTTTAGAGGTTAAAGCGTCAATAATGGCTTGATTGGCATCTTTAAGCACATTTAAGCCCACAAATTCTCCAGCTTCGGCAGTAAAATTACCCTTATCATCCACAGGAGATAAAATAGGCAAATGATATTTTTGTCCTGTAATATAATCTTCTTGCCCATGCCCGGGGGCAGTATGGACTAAACCCGTACCCGATTCCGTTGTAATATAGTCACCTCCAATCACCACTGGACTTTGGCGATCAAATAAAGGATGATGATAAGTGGATAACTCTAAATCCGCTCCCTTGATAGTTGTTTTGATGATTAAATTTACACCTAAAGTATTACTTAAACTTTCTACTAAATCTTTTGCAACTATAAGATACCTCACCCCCAAACCCTCTCCTAATAGGAGAGGGGAGAAATCCGACTCCGACTCTTCCCTTGTTAAGGTGGGCTGAGGGGAGTTAACCTCTACCACAGCATAATCTAAATGGCCATTAACGGCGATCGCCAAATTACCGGGTATAGTCCAAGGAGTAGTAGTCCAAATTGCAAGACTTAAATTAGGTAAAAATTCAGCTAAATTTGAGGCTTTTTCGCTCAACTTAGTGATGGGAAAAGCAGCGTAAATACTACGAGAAACATGATTATCAGGGTATTCTAACTCCGCCTCAGCTAAAGCGGTTTGAGAACTTGGACTCCAATGAACGGGCTTTAAACCCCTATAAATATAACCTTTTAAGGCCATCTGACCAAAAACTTCAATTTGTGCCGCTTCGTATTCAGGTTGTAAGGTTAAATAAGGATGTTCCCAATCACCCCATATCCCATATCGTTTAAACCCTTGGGCTTGTTCTTGTTGAGCTTTAATAGCAAAATCCCGAGCCTTATAACGTAACTCGATAGGAGTTAAACCTTCCCTTTCACTAGACTTTAAATTTTGTAAAACTTTTAACTCAATAGGCAAACCATGACAATCCCATCCAGGCACATAACGAACTTTATGACCTTGTAACAATTTATATTTATTGATAATGTCTTTCAAAATTTTGTTTAAAGCATGACCCATATGTAAGCTACCATTAGCATAAGGTGGCCCATCGTGAAGGACAAACAAATCTTGAGGATTATTTTGGGCTAATTGTTCATAAATTTCATTTTCCTGCCAAAATTGCTGTATTTCTGGTTCTCTTTTGATAGCATTGGCGCGCATATCAAAGCTAGTTTGGGGTAGATTGACAGTATTTTTATAGATTTTTTGTTCAGTCACAATTTTTCTAGTTATTATAAAATTTTCTCTTTATCACAAATTGTATCGTGAACAGCTAAGATTAGGCAAAGCAAAATATTAGCCATTGAGGAAAACTCTTAAACTGTCCTCTTTTTTAAATCTTTATATTTGTCAGGCTTGTCTTTGCTTAATATGGATAACAGGCAGGATACCAGTTGCACAAAAAGGGGACTTTGGGGAATTGTTTTTTGAAATGTGCAAAAGCCTTAATTATTTTGAAATTATTGTGCGGTAGAAACTGAACATACCTTGATGGCGATCACCAACCCCAATTATTAAATAAAATTTAAGGCTTTTTTTTGCATCAGTTTAAAAATATTATAAAAGCCATTAGCACGAGAGGGAGTTAAACTAACTTGTAAACCAGTTTCGGCAATAAAATCGGGAGTTAACTTCACTATTTGATCGGGAGTTAAACCGTTTAAACCTTCTAATAAAAAAGCAACTAAACCTTTCACTAATTGGGCATCAGAATCTCCTTGATACCAAATAAAACCATCTTTTAAGGTGGCGGTAATATAAACTTGGGAAACGCATCCAGTCACTTTATTTTCATCAATTTTATCACTATCGCATAGAGCAGGTAGCTTTTTGGCATACCATAATAGTTGCTCATATTTTTGCTTCGGTAATGTACGTTTTTTAAATTTTTGGACAATTTCATTTAATTTCTCTGGTAATATTTGATTATCTGATGACATAAATATAAATTTTTAACAACAATAAGTTTATTTTAAAACGATTTTTGACACTGTAAAAATA
Organism: uncultured bacterium; assembly: GCA_964634505.1. GTDB lineage: Bacteria > Cyanobacteriota > Cyanobacteriia > Cyanobacteriales > Cyanobacteriaceae > CAZWLZ01. Next base: position 2,624 of record CAZWLZ010000141.1, read on the forward strand.
GATTTCTTTAAATTTATAGCACTAAAAGAATTAGTTAATATAAATAAATATTATATATAGCAAAGAACTAATTGGTTAGGAAATTATGTAGGTCTTTTCACCCTTTTTTAAGGGAAAGGGGATCAAAAATTTAATCAATAATTGATTAGCATATTTTTGTTAAAATGTCAACCATTTTGATAAAATTAATTATCAATAAGTAGGATTTTTTTAGTAAACCAAAAATTATGGATTTAATTTTATGCCATCTTATGGCGGATTTCGATGCCTTAGGGGGTGCAGTAGGTTTAAGTAAATTACATCCTAATGCTAAGATTGTTTTAACAGCAGGTGCGCATCCTTCAGTAAAGAATTTTTTAGCTTTACATCGCAATGAATTTGCTTTAATTGAAAAACGTAGCATTAATCCTAGTGATATTCGTAATTTGATTATTGTGGATACTCAAAATGGAGATCGCCTAGATCAAGTCTCAGAATGGTTATATTTAGAGACGATTGAATCTATTACTATTTATGATCATCATCCCGAAGGTAATGGTAATATACCTTTTACTCATAAATTTATTGAACCTGTAGGGGCTGTAACAACTCTAATTACAGAAAAAATACAACAAGCGAATATCTCCCTAAATTCCATGGAAGCAACGGTAATGGCCTTAGGTATTTATGTCGATACGGGTTGTCTTACCTTTGAACAAACAACCCCTAGAGATGCTTATGCAGTGGCTTTTTTGCTTAGTTTAGGAGCAAATATTAACACCATCGGCACTTATAGTAATCCCAGTTTGTCACCTCAATTACAACAACTATTACGTCAAGCCTTAAAAGATATTCAACAAGAAGAAGTTTCGGGTAATATTATTACTTCTGTATTATTAACTACTAAAAATTTTGTACCAGGGTTATCAAATTTAACAGAAAAATTAAGAGATTTAACCGAAGCAGATATATTTTTATTAGCAAATTTTTTTGAACATAATAATAGTAAAAATGAGAAAAAATATAAATTAACTATTATTGGGCGATCGAAATTAAATAATATTAATTTAGTCAATATTTTTCAAAATTATGGAGGGGGAGGTCATCATAATGCAGCCTCTTTTACGATGCACTACGATCAAAATCCTAAACATATTTTAAATAGTATTATTAATGAAATAAAAAAGCAAATTCCAACTCCCTTAACCGCCAAAAATTTAATGTCATCTCCAGTGCGTACAATTCGTCCCCAAAGTAGTATAGAAGAAGCCCAAAAAATCTTATTAAGATATAATCATTCTGGTTTATTTATAGTAAATGAAAACGATCAATTAATAGGGGTAATTTCCAGAAGAGACATTGATTTAGCCTTACATCATGGCTTTAAAAATGCACCCGTTAAAGGTTATATGACTAAAAATTTAATTACAATTAACCTTGAGACAACACTAAAAGAAATAGAATTTTTAATTGTCAAAAATGACATCGGCAGACTGCCCGTTTTAGAAAATGATCAATTATTAGGCATCGTAACTCGCACCGATATATTAAGACAAATTCATCAAAATAATTTACTAATTAATAATAGTAATTCTTTAAATAAATCAACTCTTATTAATAATAAAAAACTAGATTTAGCCTCCTTAGAAAATCTTCTCATTTCTTGTTTATTACCCTCATTAAAAAATAAACTCGATTCAAATATATGGCAAATTTTAGAAAAAGCTGCTAATTATGCCCAAATCAAAGGTTATCATCTCTATTTAGTAGGAGGAGGAGTTAGAGATTTATTTTTAAGTGATAATAATACACCATTAAAATTACAAGATATTGATTTAGTGGTAGATGGTTTTCAAGAAACTACCGTAATTGGCGCAGGAGTAGAATTAGCAAAAATGTTAATCGATGATTACCCTGAAGCTAGAATTTCTATTCATGGTGAATTTCAAACAGCTTCTTTAATTTGGCATAAAGATAAAAATATGGGCAACTTAATGATTGATATTGCCACCGCCCGCACAGAATTTTATCCTTATCCAGCAGCCAATCCCGAAGTTGAATCAAGTTCGATAAAACAAGATTTATATCGCCGTGATTTTACTATAAATGCTTTAGCCATAAGACTTACAAATCCTAATAGTGGAGAATTATTAGACTTTTTTAACGGATTAGCCGATTTACAATCCCAACAGGTTAAAGTTTTACATCCAAATAGTTTTATAGAAGACCCTACTAGAATATACCGTGCTGTGCGCTTTGCCGTGAGATTAAATTTTAATATCGAAACGCAAACAGAAGAATATATTCGTTATGCCGTATCTAGCGGTATCTATGAAGAAGTATCAAGACAAAAAAACTCAATTCCCGCCTTAAGAAGTCGTTTAAAAGCAGAATTAACTTATATTCTTCAATCCTCTTATTGGCAAAGGGCATTACATTTATTATCAAATTTAGGGGCGTTAAATTGCTTATATCCTAATCTGGTTATCAATAAAAAAATATGGTGGCAAATTAGATATTTAAATCGTTGGTTAAAATTTTATGATACTAATCGCAATTTATCTCACTGGTTAATTAGATTAGAAGTAATTTTAGTTTCTATTCCTGATTTACAAGGGGTTAAAGTTGCTCAAAATTTAGAATTACCCAAAGAAAGTATTAATCGAGTACAACAAATAAGAACTTTTGACAATAAAAATATACAAAAATTAACAGAAATTCAAACAATTAGTGAAATAGTAGAGATTTTGAATAGTTATAACAAAGTAACATTAATTTTGATCGCCTTAAATAGTGACAAATTAGTAAGAAGAAAAATTTGGACTTATTTAATGAATTGGAGTAAAATTATTTTGCCTATTAATGGAGAAGATTTGAAGCGATTAGGGTATAAACCTGGAAAAGAATATAAAGAAATATTAAAAGAATTGCAAAAAATGTTTTTAGATGGAAAAATTACTAATAGAGAAGAAGCAGAAAAATTTATCCTTCAAAAGTATCCATTTTAAAATTAATCTTGAAATATTATTCTTGAGAAAAATTTTATTTTAGATCATAATTTAAAAAGATTAAATCCGCTTAAAATAATCACTTAATTATGTTAAGCAATCAAAAAGAATAAAGAATTTAACAAATTCCAAAAACTTGAAACTAAATAATGATGCTAAAAAAGCCAATTTTAACTAATCAACAGAATCATCATAGCCTCACTATTCCTTTAAATAGAAAAAAACTGTTAAAAACTCTCAAACAGAAAAATAAGAATAAAACTGAATCTATCAATCTTGAATCCTTAGGAAAATTTATCGTAATAAATAGCATTATTTTTGTTTGTATGGGTTATAGTTTAGGGTTAATTATTCTATCTACTAATAACAATTTTTCAACCATAAATTTTTATCTTTCTCAAAAATCTTTATTGTTAAAGAATGTCAGTTTAAAATAAATTAAAATCAAAATAATTTGATTAGAATAAAGAAAATCTTTTCTCCTAAATTTAAAGTGATGCCAAATTTACCCGACTTCACCCCTTATGGTTATCAAACTCTTGAAATTCTTTATCAAAATACTATAGGCGGCCGAATTACTTATAAAGCTCATGATTTAAAAAATAATCAAAATGTTGTTATCAAACAGTTTAGTTTTGCTAAAAAAACTTGGGATGGTTATAAAGACATTGAACGAGAAATTAATGTTTTAAGTAGTTTAAATCATGCGGGTATTCCTCGATATTTTAATAAGTTTGATTCTGATGATGGTTTATGTTTGGTGCAAGAATATATAAATGCTCAACCTTTATCAACTACTCGTAGTTTTAGTGCCGAAGAAGTTAAAAGTATTGCTACCCAATTATTAGAAATTTTAGTTTATTTACAAGCACTAATTCCTCCTATTATTCATCGTGATATTAAGCCAGAAAATGTGTTGGTTGAAAACATCCTTAACCCCCCTATGGGAAAAGATATCCCCCCTAACCCTTCTTCAAAAGGGGGGAATCGGATTCTGGATATTCAGGAAAGTACCCTTTTTCAAGGGGGATTTAGGGGGATCAAAGTTTATTTGGTTGATTTTGGGTTGGCTAGGGTTGGTAATAATACTATGGCTTTTAGTTCTATGATGGGCGGTACTTTGGGATTTATGCCCCCTGAACAAGTTCATAATCAAAAGTTAACAGAAGCCTCAGACTTGTATGGATTGGGAGCGACTTTAATTTGTTTAATTACTAATACTCAATCTATTAATCTTGGTAGTTTAGTTGATTTTTCGACTAACAAAATTAACTTTAAAGATAAAGTACCTAAATTTAGTTTACGCTTTATTCAATGGTTAGAAAAAATGGTTGAGCCAAATCCTACTAACCGTTATGAAAATGCTCAGGTGGCTTTAGATGCTTTAAAATCTCTTTATATAATACGTTTACCAGAGGTTAATTTAGATAAATTAGAGTTAAATTTTGTGGCGGATCAACTTAATCAAAAATTAAGTCAAACAATAACTATTACTAATAATATTCCTGATACTATTTTAGAAGGAAATTGGTCAGTTTCTCCTCATAAAAAGGATCCACCTCATACTCCTGATAATCATAGTTGGATTAGTTTTTCTCCTCGAACATTTAAAGGAAATCAAGTTAATTGTGAGGTTAAAGTTGATACCAGTAAGTTAAAAGCTGATAAAAATTATGACAGGGAAATTATTTTAGTTAGTAATGCTAGACAGGAAAATTATTACGCCAAGGTTAAAGTTAAAACTGCTAATTTTTTAAAAATTCCTTTACCTCCTTATCAATTATTGGCGGTTTATGCTTTACTTTTAGTGATAATTTTGAGGGTGGAGATTTTACGGGAAATTTTGCTGGTGATTTTGGTGATAGCGATTTTTGGAGCGATTTTGCGAGCAATTTCTAAAAGAATTTTAAAGGAGATTTGGATAAAGATTTGGCAAGGGGTGATCTTGGAGGCAGATTTCCGAGCGATTTTAGGGATAGTTTTGGGGGCGATTTCAGGGGCGATTTTGGGGGCGATTTCAGGGGCGAATTCTATGGATAAGTTTCAGACAATTTTGGGCGCGTTTTTAGGCACAATTTTTGGAGCAATTTGCGGAGGAATTATAGTGATTATAACAGCGATTGTGATGGCGATGGGGAAGATGATTGTAGAGGCTATTGCTGTGGAGATTTACGAGACGATTTATAAATCAATTTACAAATATACTGAAAAAATACTTACAAAAAACTTTTATGATCGAGGTTTTAAGAATACAGCAATTACTTTTTATATTTTAACTACCACTGTTACCAGTATTTTAATAGGAGTGGGTGCAGCATTTGGTTTTAGTCCGTTGGTTTTGACTGGTTTAGGGGTTTCTAGTATTCCTTTAGCATGGAGGTTAATTATGCCACCTTTAAAATTAAGGAAGTTAAAAGTAGAATATCGTCGGCAGGAATCGCAGAATTTAATTGATTCTTAAATTTATAAATAATTACCAATTAAAAAATGCTAACAACAGAGATTATTAATTAACTAGCAAAAATGACCAATGGCGATCGCCAATAAATAATTGAAATAGCATCTTTTATTAATCCGTAATGATCTACACTCAAATAGTATTAATTTGTCTGCCCAAGTTAAGGCATGGTCAAGAATTTACTCTCAAACTGAAAATCAAAAATGGATGATAGTTGATAATATCGGTGAAGAAATGAATTTAGAAGAAATAAAACAAGATTTTAATCAACCTGGGTATAAAAGTAAAATATATACTTAAAAAACATTAATTATGCACATTATTTCTCGTAAGATATTGCGTCAATTTTGGGCAAAATATCCTGATAGTGAAACATCACTAACTCGTTGGTTTAAACTAATTAACTTAACGAACTTTAATACTTTTGAAGAATTACGCTCAGTTTTTCCTAATGCGGATTTGGTTGATGATTTAATCGTGTTTAATATTGGAGGCAATAAATACCGGTTAATTACTTCAATTCATTTTAATCGTCAGAAAGTATATATTCGTTATATATTTACCCATTCAGAATACAATAAAGAAAAATGGAAAAATTAATCACACTTCCCTCAGATATTAATATTCATTGGATGGCGATCGCTCCTTTATTATCGATTCGCAATGAAGAAGAATATAATCAAGCAATTGAACGAATGAATGTTTTAATTGATGAAGTCGGGACA
>CAZWLZ010000142.1:0-8751 GCA_964634505.1 uncultured bacterium
GACATTTTTTCTTTAATTCTATTTTGTCTTAACTTATTTCACAACAAGTCTAATTATTCAGAGAGGATACTTAATTTAACTTGTTGATTATTTTGAAGAGGTTTTGCACTTTTAATTACATATTTTTCTCCTACCATTAACCCTTGATTTATCTCTACATTTCCTAACATTTTTTCTCCTGTTAAAACTTCTCTTTCTTCAACTATTGTTTGATTATTATTACTATTATTTTTTACTACAAAAACAGTTGTTTTGTCTTCATTAAAATTGATAGCAGATTCGGGAATTATTATTTTCTTAAAGTCATTAGATTGAAATGTTACTCTAGCTAAAAGTAAGCCATTAATTTTTTGATTAGGATTAGAAATGACTATTTCAATGGGTATTTGACGAGTATTATTATCCGCAATAGGAAATATTTTGGTGATTAATCCTGTAAATTTTTCTTGAGGAAAAGCATCAATTTTAACACTAACTTTTTGACCAATTTTTATTTTATTTAATTCTAAATCTGAAACAGGTACAATTACTTTTACTTGACTAAAATCACCAATTTTTATAATTTGATTATTCGCCGAAATAATGTCACCAACTTGATTATTTTTTTCGATAATAAGCCCATTAATAGGCACTGTTAAAATACTATAATTTTGTTTTTGTTTTGCTTGATTAATAATTGCTTTTTGGGCTGTAATTCTATTAGAAATTACTGTTACTGCCTCTTTTTCAATCTCTATTTGTTGTTGGGCTGATAAAACTGTTTGTTTCCCTATCTCCAACTTAGTTTGAGATACTTCAGCACTTTGTTGAGAAATTGCCCCTTCTTCTAAGAGTAAATTCGCTCTTTTTACATCATTTTCTAATTGTTTTAATTCAATTTTCGCTTTGGCTAATTCTTGATAAGCATTTAACTGTTGTTTTTTAGCTTTGGCTAATTCTGATTCTCTCGCTTTCAATTCAGCTTGGGCTTCTGTTACTTCCGCCTTTAATAAATTACTATCTAATTTTCCTAAAATTGTTCCTTTTGTTACATAATCGCCAATATCACCATTTAACTCTAATAATTTTCCCTCCGCCTGAGATTTTAACGATACTTCTTGATACGGTTGCGTATTACCTATATATTCTCTTGCTTTTTCTACATATTCATACTTGGCGATCGCCACATCAACAGCAATAAAATTTGGTTTGGAAGAAGAAACAGAATTTTGATTAGAAGTTACGTTGGGTGAAGAAACATTAGATTTACAACTGCTAAGAAATAAAGAAAAATTTAATAATAAAATGAAATAAGTAAATGATTTAAAAGAAAATAACTTCATAAAATTACCATAGGGAATAAAAAACTCATTATCATAATTTTAATGATTAAATATAAAAATGTGATTAAACATAGCAAAATAATCAAATCTAAAAAATGTCAGACATATATATAAATTGGCAAGAATATCACCAAAAAATAGAACAATTAGCCTTAAAAATTTATGAATCAAAATGGGAATTTAATCACCTTATATGTATAGCCAAAGGAGGATTAAGAATTGGAGATATTTTAGCTAGAATTTACCAGAAACCCTTAGCAATAATGATCGCCAAATCCTATATAGGAAAAGGAAATCAAACCCAAAGTACCTTAGAAATCGCCCCAAATTTAGCAAGTTTAAATAATAAAATAGATGGCAAAATTTTATTAGTAGATGACTTAGTTGACTCAGGAATTACCTTACAAGATTCAATTAATTGGTTACAAAAAAAATACCCAGAAATTACTGAAATTCGTAGCGGAGTAATTTGGTATAAAAAATGCTCAAAATATTCACCAGATTATTATATAGAATACCTAGAAAAAAAAAGTTGGATTCACCAACCCTTTGAGAAATACGAGGGGATGAATCCACAAAAATTGAAACAAATATAATAATTGAAAATTTTAACATTAGGAGCTTTATAAACCCCATTTATGTTTCAAAAAATCTTTATAAAGATTATCTTTAACAATCATTTGCTCATATAATTTTAACAAAAATTCTTGAGCTTGCTCACGACTCATCTGTTGTACTTGAGTTTCAAACGAACGAATACTAAACTGTTGTTCTAATGATAAATTAACAAAATTAGACATAAATTTCTCCTTTACTTTAAACCACAAGTTTGTTAAACTATTACATTGGGATGTTAAGCTAAAATAAATTTTGACTTACTTATCCTCTTGCATTGAGTTATATCAATCTTGATTTTTAGAAACTGCTCAAAATGAACAAAAATAGAGTATAATTACTTATGCTTTTTATAAAAAAATTTAATGAAAGTTCAACGCAACGAAATTTTTTTAACACTTAACCAATAAGTAACGATTCTGGGATAATTCAGAAAAAGAGACTAAATTGCAATCAATTCTAACTTCGACATCCGTAAAAGCTAGTTTAATAAGTTTAAATTTACACAAACTGTTTAACAGACAAAAAAGAATGTTATTGACAGTCAATTTTGCGAGTTTAGACGAAAATCAAAATTATCAAAGGGTTAGTTGTCAAATTTGTTGACTAACTCTGTTTTTTGGTGTTTAAAATTAGTTATGAAAATAGAATTATTTAAGTTTTAGAAAAAAAAATTATTAACTATGGAGGAAATTTTTAAATGTCTGTACGTCTTTATGTAAAATTGCCTAAAAATGACATCGAAAAAGAAGGTTTAGAAAAAATGTTTAGTGAATTTGAACCATCTTTTACCACTAAAATTATTAAAGAGCGTAAAAATGGTAAATGTAGAGGTTTTGGATTTATTACCGTTGCTACAGATGAAAATGCAGAAGAATTTATTGCCAAATATAATGAGCAAATTCTCTCTTATGATGATCAAGTAGTAAAAGATGAAGATGGTAGTGATTTTAAACTTTTAATCGAAAAAGCCTTACCTCGCACTAAACCAGAAACCCCTATTTCTACTAAAGAAAAACCTTTAATTAGTGGTGAAAAACCTGTTATTGCAGATAAAACTACTAATGAAGAAAATACTTCTGAAGATAGTGAAAATAAAACTGGGGAAACTTTGATAGTCACTAACACCGAAAAACCAACTCCAGCACAATCTGGACGTAAAAGTGGTGGGAAAAAAGGAAAAGGGAAAAGTAGTAATAATGGTGGTATTCGTAAAACCACTTCTGTGGCTGAATCGGCTCAACCTGATCCTCGTTGGGCTAATGAATTACTAAAATTAAAAGAGCGTTTTGAGAAACAAACCAGTAATTCTTAGTTAAAATTGTACTTAACTTAATAAGAATATATTTTATTTTTATTAATTAAAGTTAAAAAGAAGGGCTAATAACCCTTTTTTTTGATTAACTAATAATTTTGTTTCGCAAAGGTGCAAAGGTAAAGAAATTAAATTGTCTAGCCAAAAATTTAATGCTTTGCATCTGTTGATTACAATTTGCTTTAAATTAATAATTAAGAAAAGTTATAATCGTCATTTTATTTTGATGAATTTCAAAGGGCATTAATATGAATAAAAATTATAGTAGTCATGTCTCTTCAATTAATTGGATTTCCATGATTAATGATTGGTTAGAAAGTCATTGGTTAACTCCAGCTTATGCAGGTTGGATTTTGCTGGGAATTGGTTTAAGTTTTTTTGGGGCGGCTACTAATACTATGGCAGGATGGTTATATCTGCTTAGTGGTATGATTTTTGCTATTTTGGCATTAAATGGTTTTATTGCCTTAAAAAACCTCAAAAATATTGAAATTAAACGTTTTTTAGTTAACCCTGTGAGTGCCGGAGATTTCTTAATTATGGAGTTAGAAATTAAAAATCTCAGTAATAATCCGAAAATTTTATTTCAAGTTATTGATCAATTACCTATTGTTTTATCTAAAAAGCCTGTTATGACTTCGATTGAAACGATCGCCGCTAAAGGTAGTTATGATTGGGTTTATACTATTAAAACGACCAAAAGAGGGGTTTTTCATTGGCAGGATATAGATTTAAAAACCGCCGCACCTTTAGGGGTTTTATATTGTAAACGTAGTAAAGTTGTACCAATTAAGGCGATCGTTTATCCTCAAGTTTTACCTCTGAAAAATTGCCCTTTAATTGATACCATTGGCAGTGATCAAAATATTAAGCAACAAAGTAAACAATTATTTATATCTTCTACCGAAGGAATAACAAAAGCTATACGTCCATACCGTTTCGGCGATCCTACTCGTTTAATTCATTGGCGTAGTAGCGCTCGTTTTGGTGATTTTCAAGTGCGAGAATTAGAAATTATTACAGGCGGAGAAGAAGTTATTATTGCTTTAGATAATTCTACTATTTGGGATGAAAATCTTTTTGAAGAAGCTGTTATTGCGGCAGCTTCTCTTTATTTTTATGCTAGTCGTTGTCAACTAGAAGTAAAATTATGGACAGCCCAAACTGGTTTAATTCATGGTAATCGAGTTGTGTTAGAAACTTTGGCTAGTATTGATTACACACAAAATAATGATCATAAACCTCCTTTTTCTCTGCCTTTAATTTGGTTATGTCAAGATACTTCTTCTTTTAATTCTTTATCCACTGGTAGTCGTTGGTTTTTATTCCCCTCTTCTGATCAGAATTCTGATTATTCTATGAATAATGGTTGTCATGGTATTATTTATAACTCTCAAGAGACTTTAGAAAAACAATTACAAAAACCCCTATAAAACTTATCTTCTATTCTGTGTACGATCTCATCTCATGGTTTCTTACCTCTAATTACTTCCATAAATTGACTTAAAATAGGCGATAAATTGTCTTTGTGCCAAAAAGCTTTAATCTGTAAAACTGGTGTTGTTTCTTTTATTGTTTTATAAATTACACCTTTACGCTGTATATTTTTCACATTAGAAGGAAGTAACGCCACTCCCACACCTCCTGCAACCAAATTTATTATGGTTAACATTAAATTTGCCTCCTGAATCTCTTTAGGTACAAAACCGTTTTCTTTCCAAAAATGAATAATAGGTTGTCTCACACTATAAGGAATATGGGCTGGAGGCAAAATGAAACATTCATTAGCGAGGAATTTTAGAGAAATTTCTGTTTCATTAGCCAGGGGATGATTTTCAGAGATAACAAGAATTAATGACTCTTCATGAATTATCATTGACTGAAATTCATTATCTAGTTTATATAAAATTGACCAGTGCATTAACCCTATATCAATTTGTTGCATAGATAGCGCTTTTATCATCTCAGATGCAGTATTTTCCCGTAAAATAAGTTTAACTTCAGGCAAATGAGAACGAAATTGTGGAACTATTTTAGGTAAAACACTATTAGAAATTGAAGTATTAAAGCCGACAATTAATTGTCCTCTCTTTCCTTCATTAATAAGTTGTGCATTTTCTATAGCTTTTTCCAAATTAGCAAATATTGAACTCATATCTTGCTTAAAAGCCTCACCTGCTTCTGTTAGCTTTAGGGGACGTTTTTTGCGATCAAACAGCGTAATTTTGAGTTTTTTCTCTAATTCTTTAATTTGTTGACTGAGGTTAGGTTGTGCCATAAGCAACTCTTCAGCTACATCGCTAATGCTACAGTTAGGATTTTTCGCTACTGCCATAAAATTACGCAGATGTTGTAGTTCAAAATCCGGTAAACGTTGATTTTTCATCTTAATTACTTTTTTACTAATATATACTTTTTAATATAATTTTATTATAAATATATAATTGCACATATTTTATATTTCTTTCACAATAGTCAATATTGAAATAAACGAACTTTGAAAACCATGAAAAAAATAGAGACAGTTATGCTTGTCGGTGGCACTCACGGCAATGAATTTACGGGAGTTTATCTTATTAAAAAGTACGAAAAATTTCCTAATTTAATTTTCCGTTCTAGCTTTGAAACCTTTACTTTATTAGCTAATCCGAAATCTTTTGAGTTAGTAAAACGTTATGTAGAAACTGACTTAAATCGTTGTTTTAAAACAGAAGATTTACAAAATCAAAATCTCTTTAAATATGAACAATTATTAGCAAAAAAAATTGCTGAAGATATTGAACAACAAAAAGTTGATTTTATTGTCGATATACATAGTACAACGGCTAATATGGGGCTTACAATTATTATCTTGGATGACAATCCTTTTATTTTACAATTGGTAGCTTATTTAAGTAACATCAATCCTTCTGTTAAAATTTTGCAATATTCATCAATTACCCAAAAATCTCACTTACGAAGCGTCGGTAATTTTAATTTAGCTATTGAAGTTGGGGCGATCGCCAATGGCGTTTTGAATGCAAAAATATTGCAAGAAACTGAAACTTTAGTTGAGCAAATATTAGACTACATCGAACTTTTTAATCAAGATAAAACTCCGACTATTCCTAAAAAATGTACGGTATATCAACAACTAACCAATGTAGATTACCCAAGAGATGAAAAAGGTGAAATTAAAGCCATGATTGCTCCAGAAATACAAGACTATCAACCATTAAAAAATGGCGATCGCCTATTTGTAGAATTTAGTGGTGAACAGATTAATTATCAAGGTGATTCAGTTGTTTATCCCGTATTTATAGGCGAAGCAGCTTATATTGAGAAAGGTATTGCTATGAGTTTAACCCAAAAAGTTCAAATCAATTTATAAAAAAAAGTCTATTGGCGATCGCCTTTTTGGTAGGGGCAAACCCCCTGTGGTTGTCCTGTCTTTAGCCATAATTAGCCCTAAAGGGCTTACTACTTTTTCAATGGCTATTTTCAGTCTGATCGCCAAAAATAAGTTAAAGGCGATCGCCAAGGTAAAAAATTAAAAAATACGACTAAGTACATAATCAATTAAATCAGTCAAAGCCTGAGTAGAATCAGAAGGTTTAAGACAATCAAGATATTTTAAAGCCATTTGCCCATGATTATAAGCCAATTTTCTCGCAAGTTCAACCCCATCAGTAGAATTAACTAAATTCAAAGCCTCCTCCAAATCGCCATCCTCACTAAATTCACGTTCAATTAAGACTTTTAAATAAGGTTTTTCGGCGATCGCATATAACACAGGTGCAGTAAGGTTTCCAGCCGCCAAATCTGAACCTGCTGGTTTGCCTAAAATCTCTGTAGCTGAAGTAAAATCCAAAATATCATCAACAATTTGAAAAGCTAAACCTAAACTACGGCCATAATTATACATTTGATCTGCCACTTGATCACTAGCACTACTTAAAACAGCTGCCGCTTTTGAACTATTAGCAATCAAAGAAGCTGTTTTATAATAACTTTTTTGTAAATAATCTTCCAAAGATACATTAGTATCAAAACAACTTAAACCTTGTTGAATTTCCCCTTCAGCAAAATCCCTAATCACCTCAGAAAGTAATTTAACTACTTGTAAATTATCTAAATTCGCTAAATACCAAGAGGATTGAGCGAATAAAAAATCCCCAGCTAAAACCGCAATGCGATTACCAAATAAACTATTAACCGTAGGCACTTTACGCCGTAACTGTGCCTCATCAACCACATCATCATGAACTAAACTAGCAGTATGTATCATCTCCGTAATTTCAGCCAAACGCCTATGACGGGTAGTAATATCTTGATCAATCATAGTCGCTCTGGACACCAATAAAACGATCGCCGGACGAATACGCTTTCCACCAGCACTAAAAAGATGTTCAGCCGCAGCCCCTAAGATAGGATGTTGCGCCCCTACTAATTTTGTTAAATTCTCAATTAATAAAGACAAATCATTTTCAACGGGAGTAAAAAAAGAAGTAACAGAATTCATTTATGAATAAATTTATAATAATAGTTAAGAAAGTTTACATATTTTATACTTATTTTAAGCTATGCTTTACTTGCTTTAACATTATTCTCTGATTTTATTTTTATTAAGATAGCTGTAATAGTTGCAAATAGTTAGAAAAGCAACTAAACCAAATAATTTAAGAAAAAATTTTTTTGAAAAAAGTTTACTCTTTATGTTATTTTAGAAATATATATTTAAGAATTAATTAGAATTCTCCAACCATAAAAATTGAGCATAAAGTTACACCTCTATTTTTTGATCGTTGGGTTGTTTAAGGTTTTATGGCCTTAACTGATGAAAATAGAAAATAATTCTGATTAATAAAAAGCGAGAATTAAGGATAATTAGCTTCCTTTTGAGCGTGACGATATATTTTGGGGTTAATTATTTTATTTCCCGAAAAATTAGTTATTCAAATTCAAATTAAAAAATTTAGAATCTGATAACTGGATAATAGTTGATTAAGAAAAGCGATAAAAAAAAGCGAAAATAGATTAATTTTTCCAATTTTTGATTGATTTTCATGTCAACTAATCTCAAATTATAATGCCATTTTTTATTGTCAATCTTTAAAAATTTTTGTGCATTGACAAAAAAGATCAACTATGGTAAAAAATCAAATTTTTTCAAAAACTGCCATTTTTGATCAATATTAAAATCATTAAAATAACAGCAATTTGTGGGCATTGTCACCCTACTTTTTTGTAGCGTATTTATCTATAAAAAAATTAAAATTCCTCACTCAAATTCATTTAATCTCCGGAGAAATAGCCATGTTAATTCCTTTTGTTGCCGTTATTTATTTATTGATGATTTATTGTTTATTGCTTGTTATTCAACATTTTCTTAAAACAAATAATTCTCGCCGAAATGTAACCTAATAAATATAAGAAGGTGTTAGGTTTTAAGAAGGTTTTAGGTATTGGGTATTAGGTTAGATAAGAAGGTTTTAGGTTTTAGAAGGTGCTCGGTTTTAT
>CAZWLZ010000143.1:0-8708 GCA_964634505.1 uncultured bacterium
GTTTTCAAGAAACCGATCGCCAAATAAAACAAGTCAGTCAACAAATTGGTAAACTCGGTAATCGTCTAGGGGAGTTTGTAGAATGGCAAGTACGTCTTTCTGCTGTACGTTTGTTTTAAGAACGAGGTATTGATGTTCATGAATTACAATCAGATGTAGCTGTCAAACGAGAAGATGGCGGTTTAGAAATTGATTTATTAGTAGTAAATAATACGGAAGTAGTATTAATAGAAGTAAAAAGCAAATTAACTCAACCTGATGTGGACGAACATTTAGAACGATTAGAAAAGTTTAAACGATTAATGCCCCGTTATCAAAATATGAAGGCATTTGGTGCAGTGGCCGCTATGGTAATTGAGGAAGCCGTTGCTAATTATGCTTATAAAAAAGGTTTATTTGTTTTAACTCAAGCAGGGGAAAATATGACTATTCTTAATGCTACTGATTTTCAACCTAAAAGTTGGTAAGGTTAAATGGCGATCGCCATTAGATTGAAGTGTAAAACCCAATATTAGACTTGTTGGAAAACTGCTAAAATCGCTCTGAACTAAAGTAAATGTATTATTATTTAGGAAACACTAGCTATTATCTAAATGTCCAATAATATTGATTATTTAAGAATAAGTTTAATTGATCGTTGTAATTTTAATTGTCAATATTGTATGCCTGAAGAGCAAGAATTAACTTATATTTTAAAGCAAGAATTACTAAAAAAAAATGAACTTTTATTATTACTAAAAAATATTTTTATTCCCTTAGGATTTAATAAATTTCGTTTAACAGGAGGTGAACCTTTATTACGTCCTGATGTGGTGGAAATAGTGGAAGAAATTGCTAATTTTCCTGAAACAAAAGATTTATCAATCACTACTAATGGTTATCTTTTAGAAGATTTAGCTCAAGATTTGTATAATGTTGGTTTAAGAAGAATTAATATTAGTTTGGATTCATTAAATGCGGATAATTTTAATCGTATTGTGGGTAGTAAAAAGCAAAATCTTTGGCAAAAAACTTGGCAAGGAATACAGACAGCTTATCAAGTTGGTTTTAATCCTTTAAAGTTAAATGTAGTAGTTATTCCTAATATTAATGATCATGAAATTTTAGATTTAGCACAGTTAACAATCGATCGCCATTGGCACGTTAGATTTATCGAATTTATGCCCATTGGTAATGATAAATTATTTAACGAAAAATTATGGATTTCTTCGGAAGAATTAAGACAAAAAATAAGGAATAAATGGGGTTTAGAACAGTCTAATATTAAGGGTAATGGACCTGCTGATGTGTTTAAAATTCCTAATGCTAAAGGAACTTTGGGCTTTATTTCTCAAATGTCTGAATGTTTTTGCGATCGTTGTAATCGAGTTCGTTTATCGGCTGATGGTTGGCTTCGTCCTTGTTTATTAAATGAAAGTGGCCAAATTGATTTAAAAACTGCTTTACGTCAAGGAATCGATTTTAAAGAAATTCGTCAACAAGTAGCCGAATTATTATTATTAAAAGCTGAAATTAATTTTAAGGAAAGAGATAGAGGCACAAATCAAAACAATTATCAACGTACCATGTCTCAAATTGGGGGTTAAATTAAGTTGACAGTTGACAGTTGACAGTTGACAGTTAACAATGAATAAAGGATTATTATTAATTTTTAAAGTTAAAATCTCATTTCTAATTTAAAAACTGATGTTACGTATTCGCCCCCTTTATCCCCCAATTTTGGGGGCAAAAATAGAATTGTCACTTGGGAAGCTAAATTGGTTCAAGGGTATCATTTTTATTTACATTCCCCGTTATTAACGGGGTTAGGGGGATATAATGATCCTACTATTTATTTATTATAAAAGTTATTAAAATTGCAAAATATATTAAAAAAAATTATGGGTACAGATAGAATAGTTTTACTTTCTTCGAGAGAAATTGAAAAAATGCGTAATGCTGGGCGTTTGGCCGCTAAATTATTAGATCATTTAGAAACAATGGTTAAACCTGGTATTAGCACTCAAGAATTGAATGATGAAGCGGAAAAATGGACTAAAGCAAATGGTGCAAAAAGTGCGCCTTTGGGTTACGGTAATCCCCCTTTTCCTCGTTCAATTTGTACCAGTATTAATAATGTGATTTGTCATGGCATTCCTAGTAAAAAGGATGTTTTAAAAGATGGTGATATTATTAATATTGATGTTACGCCTATTGTGGATGGCTATCATGGGGATACTTCTAAAACTTTTTTTGTGGGTAATCCTTCTCCTGTGGCTAAAAAATTGGTAGAAGTAACTGAAAAATCTTTATATAAAGGCATTGAAGCTGTTCAACCGGGTGGGAAAATAGGCGATATTGGGGCAGCTATTCAAGAATATGCTGAAGGTGAAGGTTTTTCTGTGGTGCGTAATTTTGTAGGCCATGGTGTGCATCGTGTGTTTCATTGTCCTCCTCAAGTTCCCCATTTTGGTCAAAGAGGTACAGGAGTTAAACTTAGGCCTGGTATGGTTTTTACCATTGAACCGATGATTAATGAAGGTACTTGGGAAGCGGAAATTTTAAAGGATGGTTGGACGGCTTTAACTAAAGATCGTAAATTGTCTGCTCAATTTGAACATACTATTGTAGTTACTAAAAATGGTGCTGATATTTTGACTGTCAATAGTTAATTACAGATATGCTTAAATTTCTGTTGGTATAAACTTTTTAAATTATTTGATGAGGCTTGTGAAAAAATTTTGTTTGATTTTATTGTTAAGTATTTTTTGCTTTTCTTCTTCTCTTTTTTGGGCATCTTCTGCTAAGGCTGTTTCGGAGTATGAAAAATTATTACTAGAATCTTGGCAGTTGGTTAATCGTACTTTTGTTGATGATACTTTTAATGGTCAAAATTGGTGGACGGTGCGGCAAAATTTACTTAAACAACACCCTGATAATTTAGAAGAAACTTATTTGGCGATCGAACAAATGTTATCATCTCTTGATGATCCTTATACTCGATTATTACGTCCTAATCAATACAAAAATTTAAAAATTAGTACTTCGGGTGAATTATTCGGCATTGGTTTACAAGTGCATTTTAACCCTGAAACGAAGCAATTAGAAGTAGTATCACCTTTAGCTAATTCTCCTGCCGAGTTAGCTGGATTACAACCAAAAGATCAAATTTTAGCTATTGATGGCGTTGATACTTCTACTTTAACTCTTGATCAAGCAGCTGCTAGAATTAGAGGAAACATTGGTACTTCTGTCACTTTAAAAATTAAATTAGCTAAAGATAATAGTTTGAAAACCTTGACTATTATACGCGATCGCCTTTCCCTTAGTTCGGTAGTTGCTAAGTTAGATACCACCAATCCTGATTTGGCGATCGCCAATATTAGATTAAATACTTTTAGCAGTAATTCAGCTACCGATATGGCTAAGGCGATCGTTAACCTAGAAAAACAAGGGGCTAAAGCCTATATTTTAGACTTACGCAATAATCCAGGTGGTTTATTACAAGCGGGGGTCGAAATCGCTCGATTATGGCTAAATCCTAGTACCATAGTTTATACTGTCAATAGAGATGGTACATTAGGTAGTTTTGAGGCGAATCAAAAACCTTTGACTCAAGCACCTTTAGTGGTGTTAGTAAATGGCGGTAGTGCTAGTGCTAGTGAGATTTTAGCGGGTGCATTACAAGATAATAATAGAGCTATTTTAATAGGAGAAAAGACTTTTGGGAAAGGATTAATTCAGTCTTTATTTG
This sequence comes from uncultured bacterium, assembly GCA_964634505.1. Lineage (GTDB taxonomy): Bacteria > Cyanobacteriota > Cyanobacteriia > Cyanobacteriales > Cyanobacteriaceae > CAZWLZ01. The sequence continues at coordinate 3,734 of CAZWLZ010000143.1, forward strand.
ATTTATCTGATGATTTAGGTATCGCTATCACCGTGGCAAAATATGAAACACCTAATCATAAAGATATAAATAAATTAGGGATTACACCAAATAAAATTGTAACTCAAGAACCGATTAATTATTTAGAAATAGCTACAGTCAAAGATCAACAATATCAAAGTGCTGTTAATTACTTAACTGAAGTTACTGATAAATAAATTGATTTAGTCTAATAAAAAAAGGCATGGAATATGATACCTTGAAACCATTGAAGATATTTAAAGATAGTCAAAATATTTGCTCTTTAGTAAGATTGTTTTAGAGGTTTAAATAATGATTAATAATTTCGATAATTACCTCTTCCATATTCGGTATTGGAGAAGGGGTAATTTTATTATTAATGTGTTTGTGATCGTTGTAACCTAAATCTGGTTTATGTTTAGCATTATCATAGCGAAATATAAGATTATTTTCTGAGTCTTGATAATGAAAAGAATAAGCAAATTTATTGATACTTTTTTGTAAATCTACATATTCTTTAAAAAATAAATATGAACCATCTATAAACTCTAATTTTCCTTGAAGAAAACCGAGATAAATTGATCTATTTTCTACAGAAAAAGTAAAAGATAATATCCAGCCTTGATGAACATATCTTTGAATAATATCTTGTATCTCAGCTTGATAATTATTGATTAACATATTTAATTTGTTGTAATTTTTTCAGAGAATCAATTAACTTTTCTTTTGTTTTAATTTCTCCTAGCCAACTTATATATTCATCATCACCTTTATCTAAATCTTCGGCTGTCCAATATTCTAAAAAAAATTGTGAAGAAATTTGATATTTTTCTTCAAACTGTTTGAGTAAATATTCAGTTTTTTGTAATGATCTTTGTAATTGTCTAATCTGAGATTCAATGGCATTTTTAATTAATTGTTCATCAAGTTCTTTTTCTTTTTCTAAAGAATCAGATTTAATTATTACTTTCAACATTTATTTTTCCTATTAATTTAATTCATTTTATAATAGCTTATCTGAACTATTCCAATAGATAAGAGGTTAAAATCCTTTGTTCTTAACATCCTAACCATATTTGCTAGTGCTATAACTCAATTTTTATTCTTTTTTCTTCACCCATTTCCAATTCGCTAATACCTTTCGTGTCAAATATTTTACTTTAGGAAACTTTAGTAAGATAATTTAGAATGACTCAGTTAGAAGTATGATTAAAAGAGATTGAAAAAATAGAAAAAGTAAATTTTTGATTACAATTTTTTGGTGACAAACATAAATTATCAATATGGCTAAAATCAATATTCGTGGCTTCTCTCATTATTATGATTTTATTGAAGCAAAATCACCATCAAATTTACCTGTTTTAATTTTTATTCATGGTTGGCTTTTGAGTCGCAGTTATTGGTATCCTCTAATAGAAGAATTGAAAGAAAATTATTCTTGTTTAGTCTATGATTTAAGAGGTTTTGGAGAATCTCAACCTAAAGAGAATCAGGAAGAAAATTCATCCCTTGAATCTTTAGAATCCCAATATAATTTGGCTAGTTATGCCCAAGATTTAGAAGAAATATTAAATCAATTAAATATTGATAATGCTTGGTTAATTGGTCATTCTTTAGGGGGAAGTATTGCGATTTGGGGGGCAAAAAAATCTCAAGCAAAAATTAAAGGAGTTATTTGTGTTAATGCGGGAGGTGGAATTTATCTTAAAGAAGAATTCCAAAGATTTCGTAAAGCAGGAGAAAATTTAGTTAAATTTCGCCCTAAATGGTTGTTATATTTAGGTTTATTCGATTTTATTTTCGCTCGTTTAATGGTATATAATCCTTTGTCTCGTGATTGGGGACATCAAAGAATTGTCGATTTTGTTAAAGCAGATGAAAAAGCAGCCATCGGTTCGTTATTAGACTCTACAACAGAAGAAGAGGTACATTTATTACCCCAAATAGTTGCTCGTTTAAAACAGCCTGTTTACTTTTTAGCAGGGGATAAGGATATGATTATGGAGACTAAATATGTTAAACATTTAGCTAGTTTCCATTATTTATTTGATTCTGAGGATAGTAATGTCATTGAAATTAAAGATTGTGGTCATTTTGCTATGTTAGAACAACTTGATATTGTTAAGGAAAAAATCACAGAAATTGTCACAAAATTTCAGATTGTATCGTAAGAAAGGTGTTAATATAGGTAAGGTAACAATACTTAATTGTTTTTCTTTTGAATAATAAAAAATTAAGAATGAATAAAATAAATTTCTCTTATATTTTTGCTAAATATGGTTTAGAATCAATGAGTTTAAGCATTAGTACAGACAAAACTTTTTTCTATCTACATTGTCAAACAGATCAAGTTTTAACCCAATTTGAGTAAAATACTTGATTAAATTGATTGAGTATTTTATATTATCATTTCACTCAACAAAATTTTGAAAAACTTGAAAGACTTTTCGCTAGTGTCAATTAATTTTAGCCATTTATTACTGAAGGAGGAAACCATGCTACACCGCAAGATTTATCAAATGTGTCAAGAAGGATGTGATGTTTCTATATTCTTGCGGGATCAACAACGTTGGATAGAGGATGCACAAATTACATCTATTGAAGGCGATATGGTTAATATTCGTTCTGAGATGGACGAGGATTACGAAACAAGTTCATGGGAGGAAATGGTTCGTTTAGAGAGTATTGGGGCTATTAGTCGTAAGTTGGCTTCTGTGCCTCGTGGCTATTCAGAACTTTTAGTTTCTGATGATTGTCCTGAGGCGGAACAAATTTTTCCTAATTCTCCAGATTCTAATCAAGATTAATTTTATTTGTAACTGATTTTACGCAAAAAGTTTTAAGAAGGTTTTAGGCATTAAAGGTTAGGTTTTATTAAGAAGGTGTTAGGGATTAGGTTTTAAAAGAAACAAAATAAAATTACCTCAAAACTTCAAAAATATAGATTTATAGCATTAAGTTTTCAGGTTAGGACATTAGCTTAAAGCTTATTCACCTTTTTAAGGGGGAAAGGGGATATCTAAAATGTCCTAATATAACTTGGTACTGCTATATAAAAAAATTAGTCTTTAACCTACTACCTAATGCCTACTAACCGATACCTATTTCTGTTTATTAATTTTGTGTAAGATTAGTTTGTGATTTTGCCCCTATTGAAAAGAAGGGGCTTTTTTTTTGAGCCTGATGAGGAATAAACAGGCAAGATGCCTGTTTCCACTTTTTAAAACTAGCCCCCGAAAGCAACGGGAAAAACTAATTTTAAAGCAGCCGTAATTAATAAGTTTGCTAAAGAAATTGGTAATAAAAATTTCCAACCTAAATTTAAAAGTTGGTCAATTCTAACCCGAGGTAATGTCCAACGTAATAAAACAGCAATAAATACCAAGAAATAGGCTTTTAAAATCATCATGGTAATACCCAAAGAGGCGGTAATTACTTGTAACCAAGGAGTGGTATCACTTACCCCTAACCACCCGGCAAATTTATCTAAGGGAACAGGAAATTCCCAACCGCCTAAATATAATACAGCAAAGATTAAAGCGGATAAAACGAGGTTAACATAAGATCCTACATAAAATAAAGCAAATTTCATTCCGGCGTATTCTGTTTGATAACCAGCTACTAATTCTTCTTCTGCTTCGGGTAAATCAAAAGGTAATCTTTCACATTCTGCTAAGGCGGCTATCCAAAAGATTAAAAATCCTACGGGTTGTCGCCAAATATTCCAGCCTAAAATGCCGTAACCTGATTGCTGTTCGACTATATCAATTGTACTTAGACTGTTAGACATCATGGCGATCGCCAAAACGGATAAAGCCAGAGGAATTTCGTAACTAATAGATTGGGCGGCTGCCCGTAAACCTCCTAAAAGAGAGTATTTATTATTAGAAGCATAACCTGACATTAATAAACCAATAGGTACAATACTAGATAAAGCAATCCAGAGAAAAATGCCTACATTAAGATCAGTAATAACTAAATTATGACCAAACGGGATAATTAAATAAGACAAAAATACGGGAATTACTACGATAGCAGGCCCAAAAGTAAAAAGCCAAGTATCTGCTTTAGCTGGGATTATATCCTCTTTAAAGACTAATTTAATACCATCTGCTACAGGTTGTAATACACCTAAAGGTCCAGCGTATTCTGGTCCAATTCTTTGTTGGGCAGCAGCTGAAATTTTTCTTTCTAACCATACGGTAACTAAAACCCCTACAGTCGCACCGATAATCATTAAACCGAGGGGTAATGGAATCCAAATTGCTTTAGCAACGCCTTGAGGCAATCCAAAATCCATCAGAGATTGAATAAAACTACCTTGAAGATCAATACCTGAATTCATTTTATTTGATAAATTAATTTATCTATCTAGTTTATATCCATATAGCAGTAAAGATCACAAATTTTAACAATTAATATCAGTTGAATTGGCGATCGCCATCAAAGATTACCAAAACGTTCTTGATATTGCTTTAATAAGTCTTCCATTTGTTTAGATTTTTCTCTCTCTTCATTTAAATGTTTTTCAGTGTCATTTAATTTCTGAGAAATTTCTAAATAAGAAAAGAAACTTTTACCATCGGGATGATAAATCTGTTTTAATATTTCTGTTTATTTGAGAAACCATAATTATATTATTGCTTTTAGAGATAATAATTAGCTTATTTGCTTATCTTTATTTGGAATATTCATTACAATTAATTTTAATTTAATTATAATTCTTCTGATAGGATAAAATGCCATCATTTATTTATGATTGTTAGCAAGATGAATCAACCAAAATCTTTTTTAAATAATTTTTCTTTAATTAAAATTATCAGATTAATATTGGCGATCGCCAATATTGCTCTAAAGGGCGTAAAAGTATTGGCGATCGAAAACCAATAACTAGATCAAGTATTACAACAAATTGATGACTAAGTACTTGGACAAAATCAATTGTGTATTTTACGATCAAAATTTTGATGGGCAG
>CAZWLZ010000144.1:0-8697 GCA_964634505.1 uncultured bacterium
AGTGAAGGAGGGAGATAAAGTAGAAAAAGGCCAAATGATTGCCATTCTTGATGATTATGATTTGAAAAAATCTGAAATTGATAAGGCTTTGCAAGATATAGAGGTAGCCAAAGCTAATTTAGCGATTGTAGAAGCGGGGGTAAAACAAGGAGAAATTGATGCCCAAAAAGCCACCATTAAAAAATTAGAAGCCCAATTAACAGGAGAAATTAATACAAATCAAGCAAAAATTGGCAGATTAAAAGCTCAATTAGATTCAGAAAGTCAAGAGAAAAAAGCAACAATTGATTTGTTAAATGCAGAGTTAGAAAATGCTCAAATTGAGTTGCAAAGATATGAACAGTTAAGCAAAGATGGGGCTATTTCCCAATCAATTTTAGATCAAAAAACCTTAGTTTTTAATACTACAAAACAGCAATTAAATCAAGCCAAAGCAAGTTATGAAAAAACAGTAAATACTCTTTTAGCAGACATTAAAGAAATTGAAGCCATTGATTTACAAAGTGTGAATACTTTACAACAACAAATTGCAGAAGCCAAAGCTAATTTAGCTAAAATTTCTGAAGTGAGAAATGTTGATATTATTCAGGCACAAACGGAAGTACAAAGAGCAATGGCGATCGCCGAAAAAGCTAAAATTGATTTAGAATTAAGCTATATTAAAACACCAATACGAGGCACAATAATTAAAATAAATGCTCGTCCGGGAGAAAATATAAGCTCAGATCAAGGAGTAGTTGAAATAGGTAATACACAACAAATGCTAGTAATTGCTGAGGTTTATGAAAGTGATATTAATAAGGTTAAATTAAATCAAGAAGTGACCATAAAAAGTGAAAACGGAGCTTTTAATGGCGAAATAAAAGGAAAAGTGATTCATATTAGTAATGAAATTGGCAAAAAAGATGTCTTAAATACTGATCCTGCTGCTGATGTAGATGCCAGAGTAGTAGAGGTAAAAATAGGATTTAGCGATCAAGATAGTGTGAAAATTGCTAACTTAATTTATTCCAAAGTTTTAGCTAAAATTCTACTTTAAATTTTTAATATTAATAAGTATTAAAAAACATAAAAATTTCTTCTATTAACCATTACCCAACCCCTTAACTATCATGAAAATTCCCTTAGCCTGGTTACAATTAAGTCGAGAAAAAATCCGATTATTAATAGCATTAGCTGGAATTGGATTTGCAGATATTTTAATGTTTATGCAATTAGGATTTAAAACAGCTTTATTAAATAGTGCCGTAATTCTTCATCAAAATGTAGAAGGTGACGTATTTTTATTAAGTCCCCAATCAAATGCTTTAATTGCCATGAAAACTTTTTCTTCTCGCCGTTTATATGAAGCACTAGGAGTAGAGGGGGTTAAAGCCGTTAATGCCCTTTATATCGGTTTTGGGATATGGAAAAATCCAGCTAATCAAGAAACTAGACAAATCATGGTAATCGGCATGAATCCTACCCATAATATCCTCAATTTACCGGGTGTAGAGGAAAATTTAGATCAGATAAAATTACCTGATGTGGTACTTTTTGATCAAGAATCTCGGGCTGAATTTGGACCAATTAAACAACTCTATGATCCTCAAAAAAATTTAGAAACTGAGGTAAGTTCTCGTAAAATTAAAATAGGGGGATTATTTTCTTTAGGTGCGTCTTTTGGGGCAGATGGCAACTTAATAACCAGTGATTTAAACTTTTTGAGAATGTTTGGCGATCGCCAAAAAGGTTTGATTGATATGGGAGTAATTGAATTAGAAGATAATGCGAATGTAGATCAAGTGTTAGCAACTTTGAAACAAAAATTTAATGGTGGTGATGTCTTAGTTTTATCCAAAGAAGAATTTGTTAATTTTGAACGGGAATATTGGGAAACCAGTACAGCCATTGGTTTTATCTTTGGTTTAGGTACAGCAATGGGTTTAGTTGTGGGTACAGTAATTGTGTATCAAATTTTATATACCGATGTGGCTGATCATTTGCCTGAATATGCCACCTTAAAAGCCATGGGTTACACTAATAAATATTTACTGATTTTAGTGTTTCAACAAGCCTTTATTTTAGCTTGTATTGGTTTTCTCCCTGGTATTGGTGTTTCAACTTTGCTTTATTATAATGCTGCTAAAGCAACCGGTTTGCCGATTATAATGACCAAAAATTTAGCCTTATTTGTTTATTTATTAACGTTAATGATGTGCTTTGTATCAGGGGCGATCGCCGTTAATAAACTTAAATCGGCTGATCCTGCTGATATATTTTAAAAAATTCTAATTATAAATAGGTACTTACAAAAATTTTTAATTTTCTCTTCTTGATTAATTTTATATTTATCGATATGAAAAAATCTACATTAGACCTCTTGTGAAAGTAAGATTGTGGAAGTAAAATAAAGAAAAATGGTAAGAATAGAACATGAATTATGAAAAAGTAAAAAAGTTAAAGTCAGCAGATTTCAAACGATATTGTGGAGTTCATCGTTCAACATTTAATGACACGCCCCAGCAAGAAAAAACCCCTAAATAAAGAGGGGTTAAAATTTAATAACAAATTAAGCAAAATGCTAAGAGAATATATTATATAACAATATTTTGTCTTTTATATTATCTAAATTGTTAAAATTTAATTACCAACTAGACTTAACAACACCGGGTAATAAACCTTCATGCGCCCATTCTCTAAGTACATTACGAGATAAACCAAAATCTCTGTAATACCCTCTTGATCTGCCTGTTAACCAACAACGGTTACGTTGACGATTAGGGGAACTATTACGGGGTAATTGTTGAATTTTGCGGTGAATTTCTAACTTCGCCATGGGATCACTTTCTAGTCGAAATTCTTCTTTTAATTCTGCTCTTTTGGTCGCATATTTTGCGATTAGTTTAGCACGTTTTACTTCCCGTGCAATCATTGATTTTTTAGCCATTTATAATCTCAATTATAGTAAGTCATTAAAATACACAATCTCTTATTATACCCTATTTTCTATCTTTTTGCTGATCTATTTTGATAAAATAAACTTTTTGATATTTTACAAGAAAATATAAACTTTTGTAAAAAAAAGTAACAAAACTTGTATAATGTAACAAATTAAAAATTAAATATTGTTTTTTATATAAAAATGATGGTTGCACAATTTCCTTGGCTTAGTGCAATGATTGCATTGCCTCTTGTGGCTTCTCTCCTTATTCCCATCTTACCCGATAAAAATGGCAAATTTATCAGATGGTATGCTTTAGGGGTTGGTATTGCAGATTTTCTCTTAATGTGTTACGTTTTTTGGAAACATTATGATCCCACTAATGCAAGTTTTCAATTGACAGAAAGTTATACTTGGATACCTCAATTAGGTTTAAGTTGGGCTGTATCTGTAGATGGTTTATCTATGCCTTTAGTACTTTTGGCTGGATTAGTTACAACTTTAGCGATGTTATCGGCTTGGCAGGTTGATCGTAAACCTCGCCTTTTTTATTTTTTAATGTTAGTTTTATATGCTGCCCAAATAGGGGTATTTGTAGCACAAGATATATTACTTTTGTTCATTATGTGGGAATTAGAATTAGTTCCTGTTTATTTGCTAGTATCTATTTGGGGTGGTCAAAAACGCCGTTATGCTGCTACTAAATTCTTATTATATACTGCCGCTGCTTCTATTTTCATTCTTGTTGCTGGTTTAGGTATGGCTTTGTATGGAGGAGGCGAAGTCAGTTTTGATATAGCTAAATTAGGTTTAAAAGATTATCCTTTAGGTTTAGAAGTACTTTTATATGGTGGTTTATTAGTTGCTTTTGGTGTAAAATTAGCTATTTTTCCTCTTCATACTTGGTTACCAGATGCTCATGGTGAGGCATCTTCGCCTGTTTCAATGATTTTAGCTGGGGTATTATTAAAAATGGGGGGTTATGGTTTAATTCGTTTAAATTTAGGACTTTTACCTGATGCCCATGTTTACTTTGCCCCAGTTTTAGTTATGTTGGGAGTTATTAATATTGTCTATGGCGGTTTTACTTCTTTTGGCCAAACTAATATGAAACGCCGTTTAGCCTATTCTTCTGTATCTCATATGGGTTTTGTTTTAATTGGGATTGCTTCTTTTACCGATTTAGGCATCAATGGTGCGATGTTACAAATGCTCTCTCATGGTTTAATTGCTTCTCTTTTATTCTTTTTGGCAGGGGCAACTTACGATCGCACTCATACTATGCTATTAGATGAGATGGGAGATATTGCTGAGGCTATGCCTAAAATGTTTGCTTTATTTACAGCAGGTGCGATGGCTTCTTTAGCGTTACCCGGTATGAGTGGTTTTATTAGTGAGTTATCTGTTTTTGTTGGTTTTAGTAATAGTGATATTTATAATTCTACTTTTCGCACGGTGACGGTAATTTTAGCGGCAGTTGGTGTTATTGTTACTCCTATTTATTTATTATCGATGTTGAGACAATTATTTTATGCTTCTGATGTAGCTCCTATGTGTACATTAGTTGATAATAAAGAAGATCAAGATAATGAGGAAGCTGTCTGTTTTGGTACAAATTGTTTATTACCAATTCAAGCAGAATATAATGATGCTAAACCTAGAGAAATATTTATTGCTGTCTCTTTTTTAATTTTAATTATTGGTATTGGTTTTTATCCTAAGTTAGCGACTCAACTTTATGATGCCACAACAGTTGCTATTAATAATGAGTTACGTCAATCTTATACTCAATTAGCTGAAAATAATCCTGAATTTTACTCAGAAAAATTAATTAATTCTTCTCAAAAATCTAGTTTAAATACAGTTTTAGGTGTTATTAAGTAAAAGGTTTGAGTTTTTTGGTATTGGGTTTTAGGTTTTTAGAATAGGTTAGCTATTATGTTAATATTTTTGTTCTTTTTTCTCTACCTAAAACTTTATTAACTGCGTAAAGTGAAGTTTTTAATAGCTATTCCCTTCTTCCCAATTATAGAAGGGACTTTTTTTTGTTAATAGTCATAATTAGTAATCTAAAAATCAAGATAAATCAAAAATATGGAAAAATCTGGTATTAGAGACAACAACAATAGAGGCAGTGTAGCTGAGTTTTTGGAAAGCAAACTAGAACAAAATTGTTCTTTGGCGATCGCCAGTGCTTATTTTACCATCTATGCTTTTGCCCAATTAGAAAAAAAATTATGGAATATTAAAGAATTAAATTTTCTTTTTGGTGAACCTTCTTTTATTAAATCTGTTAATGATACCAGTGAAAAACAATCTTTTAAAATTGAAGATGATGAAATTAAATTAGAAAATAAATTACAACAAAAGGCGATCGCCAAAAAGTGCGAACAATGGATAAAAGAAAAGGTTAATATTCGTTCGATCAAAGAATCGAATCTTTTACACGGCAAAATGTACCATATCAGCCATGAAAACAGAGAATCAGCTATTGTAGGTAGTTCTAATTTTACTGTTAAAGGTTTAGGATCAGGAGAAAAGAATAATAATATAGAATTAAATCTAATTGTATATGATAAAAGAGATTTAGAAGATTTACAATTATGGTTTGATGAGATTTGGAATAATGAAGAATTAGTAAAAGATGTAAAAGAAGAAGTTATTAATTATCTGCAAAAGTTATATCAAGATAATGCTCCCCAATTTGTTTATTATAAAACACTATATCACCTATTTTTTAAGGATATATTAAACCAAGAAGAAGGAGATAGACTAATTCAACAACAGCATTTATTAGATACAAAAATATGGGGAATGTTGTTTGAATTTCAAAAAGATGGAGTGAAAGGAGTAATCAATAAAATTCTAGCTCATAATGGTTGTATTCTTGCTGATAGCGTAGGTTTAGGCAAAACCTTTGAGGCTTTAGCTGTTATCAAATATTTTCAGTCACTAAACTATAGAATATTAGTTTTATGTCCGAAAAAATTAAAAGAAAATTGGACAATTTATAAAGCCCAAAATAACAGCGAATTAAATATATTATTAGAAGATAGATTTGACTATGCCGTACTATCTCATACCGACTTAAGCCGAAATTCAGGAAAGGTAGGAGACATTGATTTAGCAACAATTGACTGGGGTAATTATGGTTTAGTTGTGATTGATGAATCCCATAATTTTCGCAACAATACTAAGGGGAAAAAAGATGAAGACGGTAATATCATCAAAAAAAGCCGTTATGAAAGATTATTAGAAGATATTATTAAAAAAGGTATTAAAACAAAAGTTTTATTGTTATCGGCTACTCCTGTTAATAATACTTTAAGCGATTTAAAGAATCAATTAAATTTAATTTCAGAAGGCAAAGAAGATGCTTTTAAAGATAGTTTAGGAGTAGCTAATATTAAACAAGTCTTAACAAATGCCCAACAAAAATTTAAAGATTGGGCAACTGAAGAAAATAGAGATAATCATAAATTATTAGCAAATATTAATTCTGATTTTTTTACCTTACTTGATGGATTAACTATAGCTCGATCTCGTAAACATATAAAACAATATTATCCTGAAGTAGTCAAAAATTTAGGCGGTTTTCCTGAGAGATTAAAACCTTTATCTATATTTTATTCTATCGATTTAGAAGAAAATTTCCTTGACTATGAGGATATTTATAACGAAATTACTAAGTACAAATTATCTTTATTTAGTCCTTCTAGTTATGTATTAAAAGAATATCAAAATCTATATGAAGGTAAAAGAATTGAGAAAAATTTTACTCAAGAAGATAGAGAATATTATCTAATCGGCATGATGAGAGTAAATTTCTTAAAAAGGTTAGAAAGTTCCATATTTTCCTTTCAAATCACTATTAAAAGAACTATAGAAAAAATTGAGCAATTAATCAATAAAATAAATGAATTTAAAAAATATAAGGATGATCAATCTGATTATACTGAAGAGGAAGAAATAAGAGATATTATTAACGATGATGATGAATTTCTTGATTTATTTCAGACAGGAAAAAAAATCAATTTTAAATTTATACATCTTAATGTTGATAGCTGGTTAGAAGATTTAAAAAAAGATAAAAAACAATTAAATAAATTATATTTACAGTCAAAAGATATTGATCAAACTAGAGATGTGAAACTTTCAAAATTAAAAAATTTAATTGAAGAAAAAGTAAAGAATCCTACCATCAATAAACTAGATTTGCCTAACCGTAAAGTAATTATATTTACTGCCTTTGCTGATACCGCTACTTATCTTTATGATTCTCTCAAAGAATGGGCAATTAATGAGTTAAAAATAAATCTAGCGTTAGTAACAGGAAGTAACCAGAATAAAACAACTTTAGGAGAGACTAAATATGAACATATCTTGACTAATTTTGCTCCTTATGCTAAGAAACGAGATAAAATTTCTTCTCTTCCCCAAAATTCAGAAATAGATTTATTGATTGCTACAGACTGTATTTCTGAAGGACAAAATCTTCAAGACTGTGATTATTTAATTAACTATGATATACATTGGAATCCTGTTAGAATTATCCCAAGATTTGGACGAATTGATCGCATTGGTAGCCCTAATAATTCAGTACAATTAGTTAATTTTTGGATAACTCAAGATTTTGATCAATATATTAATCTTAGGGATAGGGTAGAGTCTAGAATGGCGTTAGTTGACTTAACCGCTACGGCTGAAGATAATTTACTCACTGAAAAATTGATCGAAAAAGATTTAAGTTATAGAGATAATCAACTATTAAGATTACAAGATGAAGTATTAGATTTAGAAGATTTTAATAATTCAATTTCTTTAAATGAGTTTACTTTAGAAGATTTTAGGATTGATTTATGGAATTATATCCAAGAAAATCGTGAGGCTTTAGAAGCAGCACCTTTAGGATTATTTGCCGTTGTGCCTCCTCCTGTTAATCATCAGATTATTAAACCGGGAGTTATTTTTTGTCTTCAACAAAAAGGTTATAGTAAAGGTAATGAAGAAATAAACCCTTTACAACCTTATTTTTTAGTGTATGTAAGAGAAGATAAACGAGTTTATTATACTTTTGCCCAACCTAGACAAATTCTTGATATTTACCGTCAACTTTGTAGCAATCAAACTAAGGCTTATCAAGATTTATGTGATTTATTTAGTCAACAAACTGATAAGGGGAATGATATGAGCGTTTATAATCAATTATTATATAGTGCCGTTGATTCAATTTCTGGTACTTATCAACAACGGACTTTTACTAATTTATTTTCTAATAAACAAGGTAAGTTACCTTCTAGTGATGAAAAAGTTACTAAAACTACTGATTTTGACTTAATTACATGGTTAATTATTAAATAAATTTTAGGAAAATTTAAACCTAGTGCTATCAACCCTTAATAATTTTATTTAAAATAATCAAAAAATAATAAGAGCGTTGAAATAGCCCTTATTAAAATTGAATTTTTTTATTATTGAAGGAATTAAATTTGATCTGGATTAATTCCTAATTCTTTTAATTTTTCTGCTAAACGTTGGGCTTTAGCTGCTTCTAAATCAGCCCGTTTAGTTTCAGAATCAGCCCGTTTAGTTTCAGAATCAGCCCGTTTAGTTTCAGAATCAGCCCGTTTAGTTTCAGAATCAGCTCTTTGAGCTTCTAAATTAGCTCTTTGAGCTTCTAAATTAGCTCTTGCTTTTTCTAATTGTGCTTTTTCTGTTGCTAATTGTCTCTGAGTTTCTAATTCTACATAACTTAAAAATTTCCCTCCGTCAGG
>CAZWLZ010000145.1:0-8689 GCA_964634505.1 uncultured bacterium
CTAACCATTATCGTCCACCTACGGTAATAGAATCAACTTTAAGATGAGGTTGTCCAACGGTAACGTAAATATTTCCACTGACAGAGCCACAAAAACCAGCCGCCAAGCCCAAATCTTGGGAAGACATAGAAATTTCATTCATAATATCTTTAGCCGTGCCGATTAAAGTTGCTCCCTTCAAAGGCTTAGTAACTTTTCCATTTTCAATTAAATAAGCCTCATCAACTCCAAAATTAAACTCTCCAGTTGCACCAACACTACCACCGCCCATTTTTTTACAATAAATACCCTTATCAATAGAAGCAAATAAATCATCCATACTGTAATTACCGGGGGCGATATAAGTATTACGCATCCTTGAAGCAGCCGCATAACTATAACCCTGTCTTCTGCCGCTACCAGTTCGAGGATGCCCTGTACGCATCGAACCAGCCCGATCTGCCAAAAAGTTCTTTAAAATGCCATTCTCTATTAATAAGGTACGCTGAGGAGGCATTCCTTCATCATCTATATCAATACTCCCAAACGAATTTTGAGATAAACCCTCATCCCAAGCCGTCAAATTTTCGTGAGCAATTTTTTCCCCTTTTTTATCCATAAAAGGAGTGCTTTTACGTTCAATTTGAGTAGTTTCTAATAAATGCCCACAAGCCTCATGAAAAATAACACCGCCAAACTCATTAGCCATCACGATAGGATATTTACCCGACTCCACATAATCAGCATAAAGCATTTTTCCTGCTGATTCAGCGAGATTTTCTACAGAATCTTGATAATTCCATTTACGCAAAAAGTCTGGATTGCTAGTGTCACCTTTTCTCTGCCCAATATAAGAGCGATTAGTGCCATCTGCACATAATAAATTACAACCAACCGATTGAGTTAAACGAATATCACGAGTAAAAACACCATCACTAGAAGCAATTAAAATCTCCTGCCAATCACGAAAATAAGACGTACTTAAAGACTCTACATGACTAGCAGTTTTTTGAAGTTGGGCATTTACTCCTAATAAAATATCCCCCATTTCCCTCATATTGCTACATTCTTTTAACCAATTCTCTTTATTTTTAGCTGTAGCATAATCTCTAAACATTTCAAGATTAATTTCAGGAGTATAAGCCAAAGCACTAGGTAAAGTTAAACCTAATATAGATAAACCCTTTTCTAAGGCTACTTTTAAGCCATTAAATGATAGATCATTAGTGCTAACATAACAGTCCGTTTTGCCTTTAAAAACCCTTATTCCAGCCCCCGTAGAAAGACGAGGAGTTATGCTACTGATAATATTGTTTTCGGCTAAACAACTAATATAATTTACTTTTTCTAAAAAAAATTCTACTAAATCTGCCCCTGCAGCCCTTCCTAAACCGAGTAAAGTTGATAAAGTTTTTTCCCAAGTTAAGTCAAAACTTTTGTTATTGGTTTGATATTGTAAATTTGGTATTTCTTTAGAAATTAATAGAGTTTGCATGAATTATTCTTAAGTGAATTATGTTAATTTAATTTTTAAACAACGATACTAATTTATTGTTAATTAGGGTTAATTAAGTTTTATTACTGATTTAGTATTGCTATAATTTTTAGTTTAACTGATTATCTTTATTTTTTAATTAGGCTTATTTTTTTCTATTAATTTTAATAATAAAATTTGTGTTTTTTGATCTTTAGAAAAGTTATTATCACTAATAAGAATTAAACTTTGAGTACCATCTTTTAATTTTGGTCCTAATGTCATTCCCTCTAAATTGTCTATTTTTATTCCTAATTCATTCAAGTTTAAAAGCAATTTTTTCTTGATAGGAATATAATTATTAGTATTTTTAATTGTTTCTTGATTAGAAATATCTGTGGCATTATTTAAGACTATTTGAAATATTTTTGCACCTGCGCCTCTTAAACCAAAAGTTCTCTCTAAACTAAGTAAATATCCTTCTTGTTTTAAAGCTGTTAAGTCTGTTAATCCGTTATAAACAACGCCTAAGGAAGGTTTTTCTAAGGTGTATATTTTTTCACTAATTAAATTTGGTTTGCCGAAGGGATTCATTACATAATGTAATAATCTTGAATTAAGTTGAGTTTGAGGATTCTCGGAGTCAATATCTTGTTTTAAGGCAGCTTCTACGCCCACAAACAAACGAAAAGGGTCTTCAGGTACTGTTCCATTAGCTTTAACAGCCAAGGCTTCAAAGCCTAAATTATCTCTTACTCCTTGATTGATTGGTTGATCATTTTGATTTGGTAAATAGTAAGTGGGTAGGGGAATTTGATTTTTTAAGTTACCATTGAAGTCAAATTCACCGATAAAAGGCGGGACTTTTTTTTGCGTTAACCCTTCGCTAGAAATAAATAAAGTGTTTCTAGGAGATATTGCTATACTTTCTCCATCAACAGTATTGGGGGGATAAGTTTCTCCTTGTTTATTTTTTAAAAAAGTTATTGCTTTTACTTCAAACTTAGCAATTTTTATTTGGTTTAAATTACTTTGATTCAAATCTATTTTAGCGGTATAAAAATGAGGAGGTGATAATTGGCCTCTTTCGTCAGATATTATGTAATACAGGTCTTTTTTGCGATCGTAAGTAATACCTGATAAACCTCCTAAGTTATTATATTCAGCCGGTTGTGATGATAATTCATATTTATCTAAAAATTTTAAAGAAATATCCAAAAATACTCTTTCTTCCGCTTTGGCGATCGCCACACTACTAACAAAAGTGAGAAAAATCACCAGAAATAAAAGTAAAAAAGATTGAATTTTGGCAAAAAATTTAGGCTTAATCATGATAGAAATAATTTTTATATTTGTTTTGCCTGATAATTATTAATTAATTCATTCAAAAACATAAGGGCGTATTGTTCATCTTCAGTGATATTGGGATTATTCGCCAAAGTTTCTTTAATCCAACTTTTTTCATCTTCTGTTAAAAAAGGAATAGGAATGCTACATAAACGAGGCAAATCCCAACACCATAAACGCAAAGTTTGATCATTACTACCACTAACTAACATTTGATTATCCGTAGTAATTTTAATACATCTAATGGGTTTAGTATGACCTGTTAAAACACCCATATTTTTACCTTTAGGAAGACTCCATAATCTAACAGTATTGTCTTCACTACCAGTAGCTAATAAATCTCCTTGTTGACTAATGGTTAAACACCAAACGCCACCAGTGTGGCCTTCTAAAGTAGTAATTAATTCCTGTTTTTGGATATTCCAAAGTTTAATAGTATTATCTTGACTACCAGAGGCTAAAATTTTACCATCAGGAGTAATGCCAATACACCAAATATCGGCTGTATGGCCTTCTAAAGTGCCTAAACAATTTCCATCTGGTAATGACCATAATTTAATAGTATTATCTTTACTAGCACTAGCTAATATTTTATTATCATGACTAATGGCTATATCCCAAATACCATCACTATGACCATCTAAAGATTTTAATAGTTGTCCAGTGGACAATTGCCACAATTTTAAACTATTATCATTAGGGCCTCCCCCAGTGACTAATAAAGAATTATCAGGAGTAACAGCGACACATTGTACTTCTCTTTTATGTCCTTTTAATGTTTTGAATAATTTACCTGAAGGAAACTGCCATAAGCGAGTTTCTTGATAACTTCCACTAGCAATTATTTGGGCATTATCAGTCATAGCTAAACACCAAGCAGAAGCGGCATTAGCAGAAAAATTTTGCACTAAATTACCCTCTGGAAAACGCCACATCATAACCGTTTTATCTCTACCTGCACTAACTAATAAATCTCCTGTTTTATTTAAAGCTATAGAAGTTACTGACTTTACGTGTCCTTGTAAATTTCTAATTAACTCCCCTGTTCTTAAATTCCAAATTCTAATTAAATCATCTCCAGCACTTGCTACTGATTGATTATCATTACTAATAATTAAGGATTCAATAGGTCTGCTATGTCCTTGTAAAGTATGCACACAACGAACCAATTTGCCCTTTGGCGGTTGAGTAGAGCATTTTTTTGACAATTCAACCCAATTATTATAATTAACTTTATCTTGTGGATTTTTGGGCAACCATTTTTTACTTTGTAATGTTCTAATAATGGTGGTAGTCCATGCCATAGAAGTCATAAAAGCTAATGACCACATTTGTTCCCAATGTTTACCATTGGTTAAAACTGTAATAATTTCTGTCCATTTTGCTTCTGTAATAGTGGCTAAACGTCTTACTTCTTGTCCACCTAACACTATCCATACCCATTCAATTCTATTTTTATATTTCCCTTTTTCATCAATTCTTGTTTTTAATTCTTCCGATTCTGTACTGTAATAAACTTCTTCTAATAGTTTATTTTCAGGATCGATTTTTTGATATTTGCCCCATTGTTCAGTCATCAGATAAAATAAGGCAGCTTGGGTGGCCTCTTGGGGAACATATCCTGCTTGATTAACTATGTCTAAGGCTTTAGCGTTATTTTCTTCACTAGCTAAACGACAAATTTCCTGTTGTAGATTAGAATCTTGTAAAGATAAAAGTAATTCTTTAGCATTAGTTACTACCGACATTTGTTGATCATCTAATAAATTTAATAGGGGTAAAATAACTTGTTTTTTTTGTTCGTCAATTATGCCTATCCAATTAATTGCTACTGCTAGTAAAACTCTTAGATCAATTGAGTTTGAAGGTAACCAACCTTTTGATTTTATTAATTTTTCTAATTCTTGATCTCTATTTTCAGCCCATACTTCACAAATAGCATCTATAAATATTTTATCTTGTAGTTTTAATTTTCTGAAAGTACTTAAAATGGTATTTTTGATATTTTTCTCTTTATGAAAAACTAAGGCTTTTGCTAATAATTTAATACTTTCGGGATGATTAATTTCTATTAATTGTTTTAAGGCTTGTTGTCTAATCCGATCGCCTAAAAGGGGTGTTTCGTTGTATAATTGTTCTTCTAATTTAGCAAGTTTTTCGATCGCCATGAGATTTTATTTCCTATCTAGTAGCATGGTAATTATATGTAAAATTTGACCTTAAATTATTATCATTAATTTTTGAAAAAAAGTAAATAATATTTAATGAAAAATAATTACTTGATTAAAAGTATTCTAATTTATTTCTGTCTAATCATCATTGCTTTTTTGATGTTATTTCCTCTACTTTGGTTAATCAGCACTTCGTTTAAATCGGTGGAGGAAGATATTTTTAGTTTTGCTCATTTATTACCTACTAATTTTACTTTTAAAAATTATCAAGTTGTCTGGGAAAATTATCCTTTTGCGAGGTATTTAATCAATAGTTGTATTATTTCTCTTTTAACTGTAATTTTAAATTTGCTTTTTTGTTCCTTGGCTGCCTATCCTTTAGCAAGATTAAATTTTCAAGGAAAACAAATTATTTTTGCTTTAATTATTGCTACAATTATGATCCCTTTTCAAATAGTAATGATTCCTTTATACATTTTGACAGTAAAGTTAGGATTAAGAAATAATTATTTGGGGGTAATTTTACCTAATTTAGCTTCCGCTTTTGGTATTTTTCTATTAAAACAGGCTTTTCAAGAAGTGCCAAAGGAATTGGAAGAAGCAGGAAGAATGGATGGCTGTGTCGAATTAGGCATCTGGTGGCATATTATGTTACCCTCCATTAAACCAGCTTTATTGACTTTAACTATTTTTGTGTTTATTGGTGCTTGGAGTGATTTTCTCTGGCCTTTAATTGTTTTAGATAAACCAGAATATTATACTTTACCTTTGGGTGTTGCTAATTTAGCCAATGCTTTAGATTTGAATTGGCGTTTAATTGCGGCTGGTTCGATTATTTCGATCATTCCTGTTTTATTATTGTTTGTTTTATGTCAAAAATATATTATTCCTAGTGATGTTAGTAGTGGAGTTAAAGGTTAATCCTCAAAGAAACCCCCCAACCCCCTTAAAAAGGGGGAAATTTAATCATTCTTGTGGCACAGGCATCCTGCCTGTGGAGGACAATTTTCTAATTTTTCTGTTTTTAAATTGATTTTAATCTCAACTACCAACACCCTGAAAAAGATTTGATCCCCCTAACCCCTTTTTTAGGACAGGGCTGTTTCATTCTAAAGAAAAAGCTATAATTATAGGGAGATAGGATGATAGGGGGATAGGGGGAAATGGGTAATGATAACAAGAATATATATGAACTAAAAACATTAAAAATGAATCAATAATTAGGAAAATTGCCAAGAATTAGAAGTTTATCAAATTGTTTTTGAGACTGGTATGACAATTTTTGAAATAGCTCAAAAATTTCCTAATGTTGAAAAAAAACTAAATTTGTTGATTTTTTCCTCTATTACTTCATTTTTCCCCCTAATTCCCCATTTCCCTCTCTCCCCATTAGTCTTACTTGAGAATGAAACAGCCCTACCCTTAAAAAGGGGGAACTTCAGAAATTTAACCCCAACATCCCAACACCCCAACACCCTATTACCTATTATCGATAATTGCCTATTACCTATTACCCAACCCCCAACCTCCCCAACACCCTAATTGGTGGGTAAAGAAGCTGGTCGTACTTCTAAGATGACAAGTTCGCCATTACGATTGACTTCAACTTCCAATATTTCGCCGATAGTACTTAATTCAACTTGCTCTTGAACTTCTGTAGCATTATTAACCTCATTACCTCCAACAGTTTCAATAATATCACCCGGTTTAAAACCACTAATTTGAGCAGGAGAATTAGGTATAATTTCTACCACGATTACCCCTGTATTTTGTTTCACATCAAAACCGAAGGTTTTTTCTTTGTTAATTGCTTCTTGTTTCTCCGTGTTAAGAGTAATCATTTGAATGCCTAAATAGGGATGATCAGCTTTTCCGTTTGTGTAAATTTGTTCAGCTACTCTTTGGGCTGTTTCAATGGGAATAGCAAAACCTAAACCTTGAGCATCCGCCCTTATGGCTGTATTCATACCGATTACCTGCCCTTGAGCATTTAGTAAAGGGCCTCCTGAGTTGCCCGGGTTAATGGCGGCATCCGTTTGAATAAATCTTACTCTTTTATCTGGTACACCTACTTCTGAACTAGATCGACCTAAGGCACTTATAATACCTACCGTGACTGTATTATCTAAACCCAAAGGATTCCCAATGGCGATCGCCCATTCCCCTGGTGTTAAAATATGATCATCACCGATGGTAACAGTAGGCAAATTTTCCGCCTCTATCTTAACCACAGCAACATCTGTAACCGGATCAGCACCTAATACTTTTCCTACATAATTTTGCCCATCTTTTAAAATAACGTTAACAGTTTTTGTCCCTTCTACCACATGAGCATTCGTGATAATCATACCATTATCATTGAGAATAAATCCCGAACCTGTGCCTTTTTGGATTGAATTTTCAGGAGTTTGATCTTCAAAAAACTTCTTAAATAAAGGAGGAGAATTTTCAGGGATATTATTAGCTATTTGACGATCAGCATCAATTCTTACCACAGCTGGCCCGACTTTTTGAACTGCTTTAGCAATAAAATTTAAGTTAGCATCACTGCTATTATTTGTATCGGTTTCGGAAATTACATTTTGAGTTACAGCTAAAGGTAAAATAGGTTTTTGGGATGCACTAATATTTTTTTGATTGTTTTGGCTGAATATTCCATTATTTAATGAAATCCCAACTCCTGCACCGACAATAAATAAACCAAGGGATGCGCCTAGTTGTTTTAAAATTTTGCTCATGGGACTAGGTGTTATAAAATATAAAAGTTTAATTTAATCTTAAATTTAACATATCCTTTAACTTTTAGTAGCTTTTGAGTAATTACTTTGAATTTCTCAGGTGGCTTAATTTATGATGTGATTGATTTTGTCTCCCAAAGGTGCAAAGAAGACGAAGTTTAAATAAAAAGATAATTTTTTCATTGTCATCTCTATTCTCAACAATGCTTAATTTTTGTTCTATTTTTCATTTAATACTAAAACATAAAATAAAAAAGTTAAAATAATTAATCTGTGCATAATTTAACGATAAAATTAATTAACTTTAAATTTTTACAAAATTGACACCAATGAATAACTGGCAACAAGATTTAATGGAGATATTAGAAAAAACTCAAGATGAATTTGAGCGTTTTTTTGATAATGTGATAATTACTACAGATACTATGGTTGAAGATGTTACGAAGGAAATTGATAATTTAGTTTTGGAAGTTGAAAATAATTTAAATCAAGATTTTTTTCAAGAAATAGATGATTTTTTACTTAATTTATTTAGCATTTTGCTAGATGATGATCAATTAAGAAATGATACTTTTGTTAATTTTGATTCTTCTCAAAATTCGGAAGTTAATTTTTACACTCCTCAAATAAAGCCAAACGCTCATCAATATAGTGCTTGTATTGGTTGCACTAATTACCATGGTAGAGTTTACGATGGTAATATTTTAGTCTGTGCTATGCACCCTTATGGCTGGAGTGAGATTAATAATTGCCCTGATTGGCAAAAATAATCTATCCTATTTATCTTTAAATTGAACTAAAATATATTTCATTTCTAGTAAAAATCTGACGTTACGCAGATAGAAAGTGTTAGGTTTAGTAAGAAGATTTATCTATTACCTATTACCCCAAGACTCCAACACTCTATTACGCAAAAGAAATAAATAGTAATGTGTAATAGAGTGTTGGAGTCTTGGGTTCATAGGTTTAGTAAGAAGATT
>CAZWLZ010000146.1:0-8617 GCA_964634505.1 uncultured bacterium
CATGTCTTTTTAAAACTGATTTTAAAATGTCCTAACGTTAGTTGGTAGTGCTATACTTACTGCCCCTAAAGGTTATAAAGCAACGGGTATAACGGTTGGTTTAAAGCCTTCTGGCGCACCTGATTTGGCCTTAATTTATTCTGAAGTGGAGGCGATCGCTAATATTTAGCAAAATCGTGTATTTGTGATCATTACAAAAAAATGATCTATTTCGACTTTTGTTAATTCTGGATTACTTAAAATTAAACGAATAAAAGTTTTATTGTGATAATTAGCAAAGTTAACAAATATTTTACCTTCTCTGATTAATTGATAACGTATTTTTAGATTTAATTGATTAAGATTGATATATTGATCATGATCAATATATCTAAAGCAAATATTAAGGAATTGAGGGCAAACAATTAACTCTAAATTGGGAGAATTTTCGATACATTGAACAGCATAATTCTGGAGTTCAAAAAGGTTATTAATTCTCGTTTCATAACCTTTATGACCATAATATTGCCAACTAAGCCATAATTTGAAAGCATCAACTTTACGCCCACAAGATAAAGACATTTTCCCCAAATTATAAGATTCATTATCATCCTCATGAAATAAATAATCATTACCTCCTCCCGAACAAACTGAGGCTAAAATTCCCTTATTTTTAGTTAAAATAGCTGAACAAATTACAGGAATACCCATTAATTTATGAGCATCCCAAGTAAAAGAATCAGCTAATTCACAACCTTTTAAAAGATGCTTATATTTATGACTAAATAAAACAGGAGCTCCCCATGCACCATCTACATGAAACCATAACTTATATTTATTAGTTATTTTAGCAAGAGAAACTAAAGGATCAAATGCACCAAAAACAGTTGTACCAGCGGTTGCACCGACAAAAAAAGGAGTTTTACCTTGTTGTAAACAGTTGTTAATTGCTGTTTCTAAAGCCTCTGGAAGCATACTTCCCAAATTATCTGTTTCCACTTTGATTAAATTATTAATACCAATACCTAATAAATTAGCGGCTTTAAGATAAGAATAATGGGCTTGATTAGAAACAAAAGCTACTAAATTTTGATTACCAATTCCTTTGTATTTTGCTTCAGGTAAAATTTGATGTCTAGCACAAAGCATACCCATTAAATTAGCATTACTACCGCCTGTCACCATAACCCCTTCACCATCTTTAAAACCAACTAAGTTATTAAGATTCTTGATTAATTCTAATTCTATTAAAGTGGCAACAGGTGCAGATTCATAAGTGTGCATAGTAGTATTAGTAGCAGTTGTAACTATTTCCGCCATCATACTTGGTAAATTAACACCACTGAAAAGAAGGTTAAAAAAATTAGGGTTATTGGTTTTTACACTATAGTTCAAATAGGATTTAATAATAGGAATAAGTGCTTCTAAAGAAATTCCTTTTTCTGGCAAATTTAAATCTAAAAGAGATTTTAGCTCATCAGCAGAGTAATAATTAATAACTTTAGTATCTATATTTTGACTTTCTTCTAAATAATCGATAATAATATCTATTAATTCTTTTAAAATTAGCTTTGATTCTTCTTTATGCACTATTTTTTTAGATTAAAAAATATTAATTAAAAATGTCAGCAGGATCGGCAGATTTTAGTTTTCTAATGGCAATAAAACCTGATATGCTACACATTATTAGGGTAATAATAAACATCTGAATAACTTTCTGAGTAGTCATTATAACTGGTAACCTAGTTGCACTAGAAGCATAGAAATAGAGTAAAGAAGAAAAGCCAAAACCAGGTATAAAACCAAGACAAGCTAAGATAATTCCTTCTTGTAATACAACTATTAACAAGGTTTTATGAGTATATCCCATAGCTTTTAAGGTGGCATATTCGGGTAAATGTTCGGCAACATCACTGTAAAGAATTTGATAAACAATGACAACACCCACAATAAAGCCCATTGTAGTGCCAATTAAAAAGATAAAACCGATAGGAGTGCTATTCTGCCAGAATTTTTTTTCATGGGCAATAAATTTGTCTTTTGATAAGATTTTGACATCTCCTTGTTTTAAATATTGTCGCAAAAATTTAATAGTTGATTGTAATTGAGATTGATCTTTTAATTGAATTAAACCAATATCTATAAATTCGGGATTTTTAAGAGGAAGAATACGAAAAAAATTAGTATCACTGCTAATAATATTACCATCTGCTCCAAAAGATGAACCTAAAGAAAATAAACCGACTACATCTACTTTATGTTTAGATACTTCCGTTTGAATGGTTTTACTTTGATTGAATTGTGTCTCAATATTACCAAATTCTTTTCTTGATAAACGATCAAAAATAACTGTATCTTCTCTTTTAAGATTATTCAAATTTGCTTCAACTCCGGGTAAATTGATAATTTTTGCGGATGGATTAAAAGCGGTTAAAAAAATTGATCGAGTCTTTCCAGTTTCGGGATTTTTCCACTTAGTTAAACCGAAATAAATTTCGGACACTGATTTTATTCCCTCTAAACCAGCAACTTCATATAAACGATGACGAGGAAAACTATCTATAAATACGATACTTTCAGTTTGACTGCTAATTAAAATTATATCGGCATTAAGATTTTCATGAAGTTTTACTGAACTTTTAAATAAAGCATCTAAAAATCCTAACTGCATAAACATTAAAATATCAGCAAAAGCAATTCCGCTTAAGGCAATCAGAAAACGTATTTTTTCGTGGCTTACTTGTAACCATGCTAAGGGAATTTTCATTATTTTTGGTTAATTAATCTATCAAAATTTTAGTTAAAACTTGTGCATAAGTAAGTCCTGAAACTTTTTGACTTGATGAAATATCTAATAAAATTTCTACTTCAATTACTCTAACATCCACATTAACAGAAGGATTGGGATCAATTATTTGTTTTTTGCCTATTTGTTGTCTAATATAACTAACTTTCCCCTTTAATTCTTCTGTAAAGGTATTATTTTGACTGGTAATTATTACTTTTTGATCTATGCTAATTTTTGATATATCACTTTCATATACTTCTGCTATTACTACCATTTGTTTGGTATTGGCTAACTCAACTATTCCATTACTACTAATAACTTGTTCTCCTATTTCTGTGGTAATATTGATAACTTGACCATCAATGGGGGCTTTTACATACGCTGAATCTATATCTACTTTTGCTTTTTCTACATTGGCGATCGCCTGTTCTATTTCAGCTTGAGCTTTTTGCTCATCTTCTGGACGAATTTCTGTTAAACTCCTTAATTTTGCTTCTTCTACTACAATTTGTTCTTGTAAAGAGGCGATGATATTTTGATTATTAACTACAGCTTGTCTAATTTTTTGAGTTAAACTATCAATAGTTTCCTCATAATTGGCTTTAGCTTCCTCAAAACTTTCTTTAGCTTGAGTAAAATTTAAACGATATTGATCTAAATTAGACTCAGAAATCGCCCCATTTTCTGCTAATTGTTGATAACGTTTTAATTCTAAAGTAGAATTCTCTAATTTGGCTTTGAGAGATGTTAAATTAGCTGTTTGTTTCTTTTTTTCTCCATCTAATTCAATGTTTAACTTTTTAAGTTCAATTTGATTAACGGATTTTTTCCCTTCCAAATCTATTTTCAACCTTTCTAAATTAGCCTGTTGTGCAGAAATATCTGATTTTTTTGCCCCCGCCTTAATCATGGCAAGGTTAGCCTGTGATACTTTCATGACTTCTTGGGCTGATCTCAAATTTGCTTGTTTTTCAGGTAAACTATCTAAAATTGCGATAATTTGTCCTTGTTTAACAAAATCACCTTTTTTAACTAATAACTCAGCGACTTTTGTACCCCCCAAATCAGGAGAAGGGGCAACTTTGATAATTCCTCCAAGAGGTTCGATTCTACCTAAAGCATTAACAGAATTAAACTTTAAACTAGAAGATGGTTCAATTATTTCTGATGTGGGTGATTTATTGATTTTATTTCCATAAATGGCAATCGCCATCAAAACAAATAAGCCTAAAGTAGAAAGAAGGATAATTAATAATTTTCGAGATTTTAACAGCATCTAAATCTCAAGTCGTAATATTTGATTCATTTTCAGAAATATCTTTACCAAATTTTTTATTAGGATAACAGTCAGAGTGTCCTGGTATGATAGTATTATCATCAATTTTAACCCCTGGTGAAAAACTAGAGCCGCCACCAATAAAAACATTATTACCAATACTAATTGTTTTAATATATAACCTTAATTGATCCTTTTTTGGAGTAGCTAAGTGAGAAACTAATCTAACCCAGTTGCCAAAAAATACATTATTCCCAATTTCAATAAAACCTCTATCGGAAATAGCTATTTGAGGAGTCCAAAAAACATTTTTTCCAATTTTTGCACCCCAAAGCCTTAACCACAAAGAAAAAAACCCTGGTATTAACCTTAACAATGATTCTAATAAAGGAATGACATAATAAACACTTTGCAAATGATAACTAACAAACCAAGGGGAATAAGTTTCTTGATTTAAATAAGTAATTCCTTCTTCCATGGGAAAAATCCACTGATGCAAACGATAAGTAATCACTGGTAAACCATATAAACTGAAAAAGAAACCTAATAAATAAAGCCAATTTAAAGTATGGCAAAATAAAACAAAACTTGCTACAGCTAGAAGCAAAATAAAAGGGGTAAATAAGCAAAATAAACGAGCAAAAAGTGTCATCTCAATAAATAATTATAAAATAAAAAATAGATCTCTTGCCAAACTAGTCCTTGAACTAAAGTTCAAGGGTAAAAGCTAAAGTAAGCTAAAGTAAGCTAAAGCTTACTACACACACAAATTTAAGCGATTTTAGTAGCATTTTAACCCGTTTTAACGGGTTTAAGCTCTTAGCTCGAACTTTAGTTCAGAGCGTACCACATTTGCATCATTTAATTAGGGATTTTCCTAAACATAATTTCTTGACTGGGAGATAAACCAAAACTACGTCTTTTCATCTTTAAATTGTCTGTTTCAAAAAGTTTTAACCGATGATTTTGTAAGATAAAACTGATAATTAATTTCATTTCTAATTGTGCTAAAGCATAACCTAAACATCGGCGATCGCCACCACCAAAAGGGAAATATTCATAAGGAGCATATTTTTTATCAATAAACCTTTCAGGCTTAAATTGATGAGCTTCAGGGTAAATATCTTCTCGATAATGAACTAAATAAATACTAGGGCATAAAAAAGTTTCCGTTGAATATGTATATTTACCAATAGTTACGGGCTTTCTATTTACACGAGGAAAAATCATGGGTGAAATCGGATACATTCTTAAAGTTTCAGAAATTGTAGCGGTAAGATAGGGTAAATTTTCCATTCCCGTAAAATTATTTTTATTCTCTAAACCATTAATTTCCGTTTCTAATTTTTCTTTAATTTCTTCATGGCGGTAAATTTGATAAAATGCCCAAGTTAAACTTGTTGTTAACGTTTCGTGGCCTGCAATAAATAACGTTATTAATTCGTCTTTTAATTCTTGATCATTTAAATTATTTCCTTCATCATCATAAGCTGACATCATTAAACTAAGAATATCTTTACCTATTATTTCAGTTTGATTTCGTCTTGATTCAATTTCAGCCTGAAGTAAATCATCTATTTGTTTTTGAGTTTGTTTTAATTGCCCCCACCAACTCCATTTTCCCCAATCTTGTCGTAAAAACTTGAAAAAAATCATGGCTGACTTGACAGGAGAATCCATGATATTTAAAAAATTTACAATTAATCGTTTAATCTTTTCATAACGTTCTGAATCACTAATACTAAAGACTATTTTAATAATTATTTCTAAAGAGATTTTCTGCATTTCTGAACGTAGAGATAATGGTTTTTCTATAGCCCATTCCCTCGTTATATTATTGGTAATTTTACAAATTTCTTCGGCATAATTTTTGACATATTGATGATGAAAAGAAGGCATTAATAATTGACGATGTTGTTTGTGGCGATCGCCATCAATAGTAAATAAAGAATTTTGTCCTAACAAAGGAATTAAAGCTTGATTGCCACGCCCAGCATCAAAATATTGAGCATCATGGCTAAAAATTTCTTTAATATCTTGAGGATTACCGATAATTACTCTCGGTCTAGTATCTACCAATTTTAAAGTAAAAGTATCACCATAAATAGCTTGACAATCATCTTGAAATTTAAGCGGTTCTAAAGTCCATCTTAGAGTTTGCCACAAAAGGTTACTTTTTGGACCAGGGGGTAATTGATTCATAATTTTATTTCTTGGAATAGATGAACAGTTTCTGGTGCTAATAAGTTTAATTTAAGAAAATAACGAACATCCTGCCAAATAAACTTAGTGTCAATAAGTTGCCACGAACCTCGCTGATAGGTTTTTAGTAATCGCTCAGTGCCACAATTAGTATAAATTTCTTTTACTTCATATTGTTGTAAATGTTTGTAAGCATATTTGATAAATTTATTATAAAACTTCCACCAAGGACTACGATATTCTGGATGTTTGAACATAACCATTATTTCAGCAAATTTGTGGTTTGTTGATTCAATTTTAAAACCAAATTGAGAAAATTGATTTAATTCTTGATTAAGATTTACTGACATTGCACCAAGCAAATTATTGTCCTGATCATGACAAAGATAAACTATTTGATCTTCATAAGGAATAAGATTTTTGATTCTTTTCTTCTCATAATCCCATGCCCAAATCTTATGCAATAAAGGATTATCAAGTTTTACAAAAGCCTGAAAAAAAGCCTGTTCGTACTCAATTAATTGGTTAAAATTATCAAAATCGAGAACTGAATAATAAAAACTTATATTCATAAAAAAGTTAACGAAACTAATTTTTAGTGCTTTTTTTTATTAACGTCACTATACTTTATTATCTTTTGGTACTAACAAATAAAATTGATGAATTTTTCTAACCCATATCAAATGATCTGTACTGATTGTGGTAAAAAATACCAAGCTGATCCTTTTCGCCTATCGTGCGATCGCCATCATGCTCCCGCTTTATTACGTGTAATTTATCCTCAAAAACAATTACAAATAAAACCACTACCCAGCATTTTTCAATATATAGATTGGCTACCCATTGAAAGACATTTAGAAATTGAAGGAAAACCCATCATCTATCATAGTGAAAAACTGGGACACTATCTTGGCTTAGACAATCTTTTTATTAGTTTTAATGGTTACTTCCCTGAAAAAAAAGCCCAACTTTTTACTTGCTCTTTTAAAGAATTAGAAACCTATGCCGTTTTGGCAAGAATACCCAAAAATTATCCTTTAACGTTAGTGGTAGCTTCAGCTGGAAATACTGGTAGGGCTTTTACAACTATCTGTTCTCAATTAAAGATACCATTATTATTAGTTATTCCCGAAAAAAACGCTTCTGCCATATTTTCTCACCTGCCCTATGATGATTGTGTTCAAATGGTTGTTGTTCCAACTAGTGATAACTATACAGATGCGATTAATTTAGCAAAAAAAATTGGTAATCTTGAAGGTTATTTCCCCGAAGGTGGTGTACAGAATATAGCAAGGAGAGCAGGGTTAGGAATCCCCGTAATTGATGCTGTTATGGAAATAGGACGTATTCCCCACCATTATTTTCAAGCTATAGGCTCAGGTAGCGGGGGAATTGCGGCTTATGAAGCGAATCTTTTATTTTTAGAAGATGGCAGATTTGGCAATAATTATATGAAGTTACATTTATCTCAAAATACACCCTTTACCCCTATTGTCAATGCTTGGCAATCTTCTAGTTCAGAAATAAATTACTCTTCTGATGTAGAAATAAGGAAACAAATTAGGGAAGTAATAGCTAAAGTTTTAACGAATCAAAATCCTGCTTACTCTATCACTGGCGGACTTTATGAAGCCTTGACTAAAACTCAAGGAGAAATGTATACTGTTACTAATGAAGAATTGGAAAAAACAAGAATTTTGTTTGAATCTTTAGAGGGAATAGATATTTCTCCAGCGGCGGGAGTCGCTACAGCTTCACTGATTCAAGCTATTAACTTAAGAAAGGTTCGCAAAAACGATTATATTTTGTTAAATATTACCAGTGGAGGAGTAAAAAAATTTAAACAAGATTATCAAATCTACTCTCTCTTACCATCAAAAATAGGGTAGTCAAGTGTTTGAATGATTAATAAAAGTAACCCATCTTGATTAAAAAATAGGCTTTACTTAGTTAAAGTAGGATTGTTTTTCGTAAACATAAAAATATCAAAAAAGTAAGACGAAAGAGAAAAAAATTTTTGATTTTCATCCCAATATTACCAAGGCCACTTTTATCGTGGTTTATTTGATCTAAAATTGCTGTAATTTGTAAGAAAAAAGATAATTTCTTAGTAAGTTGATATAATTATTTTTTAATTTAATGCAAAAGGGAATTGAGAATGACAGATTGGCAATATATAGAAGGTGGTATTACAGCCCCTAAAGGTTACAAAGCAACGGGTATAACGGCTGGTTTAAAGCCTTCAGGCGCACCAGATTTGGCCTTAATTTATTCTGAAGTGGAGGCGATCGCCGCAGGAGTTTTTACTTTATCCGAGGTTAGGGCAGCTTGTGTTGATTATTGTAAGCAAAAATTAGCACAAAAAGCTAGTG
>CAZWLZ010000147.1:0-8554 GCA_964634505.1 uncultured bacterium
CCTAATTCCATCAATCCTTCTACGATAACCCTTACGGCTTTATCGTGATACTCATTATAAGCCTTACCCGCTTTGACTTCGTTTATCGCTTGATTTTGGGCTTCTAAGACTATTTCATAAAGAACTTTTTGTTCGTAAGTAAATTTGCCATTCACAGGAAAAGTACGAGTAATATCTCCATTGTAGTATCCATAACTACAACCAGCATCAATTAATAACAAGTCATTTTCTTGAAGTTGACTATTATTCTCTATATAGTGCAGAACACAAGCATTAGCTCCTGTTGCCACGATGGAAGGATAAGCCACCCCATTGCCTCCTAATAAGCGGAATGTATGCTCAATTTCCGCCTCTATTTCGTATTCATAAAGTCCTACTTTAGCGAAATCTCTAGCTCGATTATGGGCTTTAACTGAAATATCGGTGGCGATACGCATCATTTCTAATTCGGCTGAACTTTTAATCATTCGTTGGGGATGAAGAACAAAATTACTGTCTTCTATGGCGATCGGTCCTGTACCACGTCTGGGGTATGTTTGAATTAATTTTTGCCAATGATCAATAATTTTTTGATTAAAATGTTGATCTCTACCAAAATGATAATAGAGGCGATCGCCTTTTTCCAAATATTGAGGTAATTTTTCATCTAATTCATTAATAGGATAAACCACATCAGCCCCTAATTTGTCTTTGGCATCTTCTACGCCCAAGCGATAGCCTGTCCAAATTTCTTTTTCTAAATCTTTAGGTTGCACAAATAAGATAAAACGATGTTCACTATGACTAGGTGCTAAAACTAAGACAGCTTCAGATTCATTGAAACCCGTTAGATAATAAAAATCGCTATCTTGACGAAAAACATACTCAACATCATTGTGCATCACTGCCATGGGCGCACTGTGAAAAATAGCGACACCATTACCAATTTTTGCCATTAAATTTTCACGACGTTGACAGTATTCAGCTTGAGAAATCAACATATTTACCAATATTTATTAATCTTTGAATATTACTATTTACCAAACTTAAACACTTTTTAGCTCCCCAACCCCCAAATCTGGGGGTTTTTAATTGTTATTATCCCCAACCCCTAAATCTGGAAGATTATAATTATTATTGCCCCCAAACTTGGGGGATTACGGAGGCTAGTGCTTAAGTTTTAATTTAATCATAATTTAATTAAGGGGATTTTTAACTAAAATTGCTTATCAAATCTCCTGATTTACCAAATTGTAAATTATATAATTCAGCATAATAGCCATCTTTAGCTAATAACTGATCATGAGTGCCTATTTCCATAATTTTACCTTCATTTAATACCACTATTTGATCTGCATTTCTGATGGTAGAAAGTCTATGGGCAATTACAAGAGTAGTACGCTCTTTATATAACTCCTCCATGGCTTGTTGTACTAAATTTTCTGATACCGTATCCAAAGCACTAGTGGCTTCATCTAAAATTAAAATTTCAGGATTTCTTAATAATGCTCTGGCGATCGCTAAACGTTGTCTCTGTCCTCCCGATAACATCACACCTCGATCGCCAATTTCTGTTTCTAATTGTTCAGGTAAATCAATAATAAATTCAAAAGCATTAGCACGTTTTATAGCATTTGTCAAGCGTTCTTCGGTCACATTCTCTAAACCGTAACAAATATTATAACGGACAGACTTATTAAACAAAAAAGTATCTTGACTAACCATGCCCATAAATTTACGGATACTACTCAAATCAAATTCTTGATAAGGAATATTATCGATCAAAATTTGTCCTTGAGTGGGATCATAAAAACGAGCCAGTAAATCACTAAGAGTTGACTTACCCGAACCAGAAGCCCCCACTAAAGCAGTTACTTTACCTTGAGGAATAAATAGATTAATATTTTGTAAAACTAAAGTATTTTGATTAGGATAAGAGAAAAAAACATTATCAAATTTGATCCCATTTTTTAGAGTTTGATAAATCCGATTTCCTTGAGGTAAAAAAGGTTTATTTTCTCTGTTTAAAAAATCGTAAATAACTTCAACACTACTTGATTTGTTAGCATAACTTGTTCTTGATCTACTAATAGCTCCAACCAGAGGAATTGCTCTAAATAAAACTAATAAATAAGTTAATAAAATAGTCGCAAGAGAACGAATTTCTTCAAAAAATAAATATCTTCCTATTAATATAATAAAAATAATAATACTAATACCTCCTACCTCATTAATAGGAGCAATAAAGACACTATTTAATTCTGAATCTAAAGATAGTTTTTCTCTTTTTTCCATCAATTCTACTATATTAAAATACTCTTTTTTCTCTTGACTCATAGATTTAATTAAGCGAATACCGCTAAAAGTTTCGAGTAATTTTTGACTATAAATTCTCGTAATTTCTCTTAATTTTTCACCCAAAAATCGTGCCTTTTTTATAAATATTTGATTAGTTAAACTTAATAAAAATAAAAGAAAGACAGTGAGTAAAGTTAATTGCCAAGAAATAGAAACTAAAATTGAAATAAAAGTAAATAAATTAAAAGAAATAGTTACCATTTGTAAAGCTGTTTGAATCGAACCAGCGGTACGATTTGATTCATTTTCTAAATTGCTTAATAAAGTCCCCGTTTTATTAGTTTGAAAAAAATCTAAATCGACTTCCATTAATATTTTTAAAACTTCTTTTCTAATATCATTAGACAAATTTTTAGTAAATTTAGAATTAATAATTAAATCAACAACATTAGTAACATTTTTAAGAATAATAATAGTCAGAATAGTGCCTAACATAGCTAAAATTCGCCATTCACCAGAGAAATGCTCAAAAAATGCCATCGGTTTACTAAGAATAGGGGGCATTGCTTTGACACTCATCATATTTTCATCAATTACACTTAAAATAACTGGAATAATTAAAGTAATTCCCACGCCATTAAAAATTGCACTAGCAAAACCAAAAATAAGACTCAAAATAATTGAAAAACGAAAACGTAGGGCAAATTTGATTAATAATTGATTTTTAGTCATTTCTCTTATGATTGCAAAAATTTAATTCTTTAATTTGGCTGATTTTTTGACTAGATTAATCACTTTATCTACAATTAAAGCCATTTTCTCTAAACTATAATACTCTATACATCTTTCTCGAGCTTTTTTTCCTTTGGCGATCGCCTCATCCCAATTATCAAAAATATATTTGATCGTATCCCCAATTTGATCAGGGGCTTGGGGATCAACTAAAAACCCCGTGTCTGCTAAAATTTCTGGTATATTGCCTACTTTTGTACTAATTATGGGTTTGGCCATAGCCATAGCATCTGTTAATTTGATGGGAAATTGGGCGATCGCCGTTTTATCTTCTCTTTGAGGTACAATCATAATATGAGCAGCTGCTACGATTTCGGGCATAATTTCAAAAGGTTGAGGAGGTAATTGAATAATCCATTTACCCCATTTGGCGATCAATTTTTCGACATAACCATCATCAATTTTTCTGCCACCAACTAACACTAAACGTAAATCGGGCAAATTAAGGTTATCTAAGGCTATTAAAGCATCTTCTAAGCCTTTATGAGGTCTTGCTGTACCTGGAAACATTAAAATTCGATAATCCCGAAGTCCATATTTTTCTCTACATTGTTGGCTATCAAATAAATCTGGATTAAATAAATCTGTATCTTTACCATTAGGCAAATAAGTGCCTCCATAACGATATTCTAAAAATTTATTATTAATAGTAATACCATCAGCTTTATTAATCAATTTTTCTGACCATTCAATATATAAGGGATGTTGGGGGTTTCTTAACGCACCTTTTGGTAAGGCTAAATCTCTAATTAATTGTTTTATATTAGGTTTATATTGCCAATCATCGCCTCCAAACCAACTCATTTCCCAATCATCAATATCTAAAATAACTGGTTTTTTCGTTAATAACCTTTTCAATAAAGCAATACCAAAACTTGTCGGACGAGGTTTTATCGCATAAAGAATATCCCCATCAATTTCTTGAAGTAAATTTTTTATCGCCTTAAAATTTTGAGGATAATCATCTCCAGTAACATATACCACTGGGATAGAGATAGGGGGTTGAGGATAAAGATTCTCCCCAAACAAAAAACCAAAAACTGTCACGTCATAGCCTAATTTTTGTAATACCTGTGCAATCAGATATACTCTTGTGCCGCCTCCGCCTGACAAATCTGGTGCTAATACTGAAATTTTATTCACTATAAATAAATATTTTTAAAATGATTGACAAATTTAACTTACTGTGCATGAGAGAAGAAGGTTTTAGGGGTTAGGTATTTGGTTTTAGGTGTTATAAAAAGGTGTTAGGTTTTGATATTTATACTGGTAAGGATAATCAAAAAAATTTTTATTTAAAATCTCCCCAATACCCCAACATCCTAACACCCTAACAGCCCAACACCCTAACACTCTATTAATCATTACTTATTAAGTATTACCTACTATCAATTACTCAGTTTACCTAAAAAATGTGAAATAATATTAAATATTAGAACTTATTTGTGTCAAAAAATCTATGGATATAATTAGAATACCTGTTTTATCTGATAACTATATTTTTGTACTGTATGACAGCCTAACAAATACGGCAGCTGTAGTTGATCCAGCGATCGCCTCTCCAGTGTTAAAATGTCTAAAAGATTTGAATGCTGAATTAATTGCTATTTTTAATACTCATCATCATAGTGATCATATTGGCGGTAATAAGCAACTTTTGCAAGAATTTCCTGATGTTTGTGTTTATGGTGGTGAGGAGGATAGGGGAAGAATTCCTGCCCAAAAAGTTTTTTTAAAAGAAGGAGATACGGTCAAATTTGCTGATAGAATTGGTCATATTTTTTTTATACCCGGTCATACTTATGCCCATATTGCTTACTATTTTCCGCCTGTTGAGGGGGATGATACAGGAGAGTTATTTTGTGGTGATACTTTATTTTCAGGGGGTTGTGGACGACTTTTTGAAGGCACTCCTGCACAAATGGTTAATTCTTTAAGCAAATTGCGTAATTTACCTGATAATACAAGGGTATGGTGCGCCCATGAATATACTTTGAGTAATCTTAAATTTGCTTTAACTGTTGATGGAGAAAATATCGCTTTACAAAATCGTTATGATCAAGTGATGGCTATGGGCGATCGCCAAGAAGCTACGATTCCTTCTTTATTGGGTATGGAAAAAGAAACTAATCCTTTTTTACGTTGGGATAAACCAGCCATCAAATTAGCCATGGGGTTAGAGGAAGAAGTAAGAGTTTTTGCTAAATTAAGAGGCAAAAAAGATTTATTTTAAAATAACTAATCGATCATAAATGGTGAAGAGAATTGATCAGAAAAGTTAATAGGTTTGGGGTTGAAAGTTTTCAGGAATATCAAGTTCAAATACTTGATCGTGGATCTTAGCCACATAAAATCCCTCTTGTAGGGCTTTTTGACGTAATTCGCAAGACATATCAACAGCAGCTAAAATACCATAGAGTTTTTTATCATTATGTTCGGGAAGGAAAGTCCGAAAACGTTGTAAAATACTTTTTAATTGAGTAATAGATTCGTCTCTAGCATGACTTTTTACTTCCACAATATAGGCAGTATTAAGATTGCCGTTGGTATAGGCTAAAACATCTATTTCTAGGTGTTGGCCGCCTTTACTAACTCGCACACTGGGGCTAATTACTTCCATCCCGAATTGTTGTGATAAAATCTTTTCCATAGAAGGAAGGGCAAGTCCTTCGGTAAAACTACCAAATTTTGCACCAAGGCCGCCAATTTGTTTACCTAATTCCCTGATTTGTTTGCCCGTCTCTTTTAATTGTAAGTCAGTTTCTTTTTGTGCTTGTGTTAATTCTGCTAACAATTGCCATACATCTTCTATTGTAGTTGTCATAAGGCTTTTACTTTTCTAATATTTATTTGCTCTATTTTATCAGATTTGGTAAATATAGTAGGTTTGTTTCTCGATACCGAGACAGAAAAATTATGGACAAACAAGTTTGTTCACAATTTGTTGTAAGTAAAATCTTTTAATTAATTAAAGGTAAAAAATTGGTCACACTCAAATCAGGACGTAAATCTTGTGCTTTGCGTAAATAGAGGTGATAAATCTCGTTTTGGTGTTTAACAGTATTAAAATAAATTAGGATACGAATACATTTAGATAAACTACCCTTAACGTGCATTTGTTGAATATCTAATAAAGGAATATGATCCCAATTTGGTCTTTCTCTGGCGATCGCCGCTGGGAAAATGGCATCTAAATCAGAAGTGGCGGTAAAAATGACACTAACCACATCTTCAAGATTTAATTGATTATAACTTTCAATTTTATCAAGAAGTTCGCTCACAGCTTCTCTCATATCCTCAACTGTGTTATCAGTTGCTGTTGTTGCACCTCTAATTGCCCTTACTTTCCACATTAGATACTAATTCCTCCAAAATTAATTACTTAAATGTCATAGCTATTATACTTGAGAAGTAAAATTAGGGACGATATAACCATAAAAGTTGACCATTAGTAGCTAACTCAAATTCAAGCCAATCAATCGCTTTAACAACTTTTGATTTAGTTGTCACTTTACTAAACAATAAACGATTTAATAGTGGTTTAGACTCTTCAATTGTCTCACATTCCGTCTTATCTGGATCAAGTCCTACTAATTCTGTTAACCAACGTCTAGCATCTTCTTGAGTGCCTAAACGATCTACTATTCCTAATTCTAGGGCTTGTTTACCAGTAAAAATACGACCATCAGCAAAAGTTTTAACTGTTTCTATACTTAATTTACGCCCTTGAGCAACGGTTTCGACAAATTGTTGATAACTGTCATCGATTAAATCTTGTAAAATCTTTTCTTCTTCTTGAGTTAATTGGCGATCGAAAGATAATATATCTTTATAAGGGCCAGATTTGATTACTTGAAAAGAAACACCAATTTTAGCCAATAGTTTTTCTAAATTATTGCCTCTAATAATTACGCCGATACTGCCTGTAATCGTACCGGGGTTAGCCATAATATGATTTGCACCCATACCGATATAGACACCGCCGGAAGCTGATATATTGCCAAAACTAGCTACTATTTTGACATTTTTTTGTAATTTTTTTAAAGCCTCATAGATTTCTTGAGAATCTCCTACTGTGCCGCCCGGAGAGTCTATGCGTAACAATAAACCGGGAAATTTCTCTTCTTTAACGGTTTCTAATTCTTTTAATACTCTTTGGCGAGTATTAGAATCGATCGCCCCTGTAACTTCAATTAAGGCAATTTTCTTAGTTTTTTTTTGTTTAAAAGGCCAAATCATATTTGATTTAATTTTTTTGATTATTTTAGTATATGATGTTTAGGAAAATATTAGATCAATAAGGTCATTAATATTAATAATACTTCCTAGCATTTGTGCTTATATGAAATGAAATCTTCACCAGACAGTGACAATAACAAGCAGAAAATTATTTCACAGCTGAAATTATTAAGTAATTTATTAGATGAGGCCATTACTATTCCGGGTAGTAATTATCGTATTGGAATTGATCCGATTTTAGGGCTTTTCCCCGGAGTAGGGGATTATTTGGGGACTTTTTTATCTGGTTATATTCTTTTTCAATCAACTCGTTTGGGTGTAGGAAAGGCGACTTTATTATCGATGACAACCAATATTTTAACTGAGATGTTAGTAGGCATCATTCCTGTTTTAGGAGATTTTTTTGATGTAACTTGGAAAGCAAATAAGAGAAACATGATTCTTTTATTCGCTCATTTAGATAACCCCCAAGAAACTGAAAAAGCTAGTTTATTATTAATAATTGTTCTATTTACTGGGTTATTTTTCGTCCTAATTATTACCAGTTTTATTACTTTTTTAGTATTACAATTTTTATGGAAATTATTATTTTAAAAGTGTAATGTAAACGACTAAAAAATGATCTTTTTACATTTTAAGTTAACCATAGCATAACGTAAACAAATTAAGGTTTTATACAGGTTTGGATACCTCAACTCAACCTACAATAATTAGGCCATTTAAACGTTAACTTTGCTCCTTTGCGAGACAAAAATCTTATCTTAATTAGACAACGCCAAGATAACTAAATTATCACGATGGATAACGGTTTCCGAATCCATATAACCTAAAATTGAATTAATATTTTCTGATTTTTGCCCTTTAATTTGATCAATTTCTAAACTACTATAATTAACAATTCCTCTAGCTATTTCTTGCCCTTTTTGATCACATAATATGACTGATTCTGAGGCAGTAAATTTGCCTTCTATTTTAGTAATTCCTGCTGGTAATAAAGATTTTCCCTTTTCCGAAATTGCTTTAGTCGCACCATTGTCTAAATATAATTTACCCATAGGTAATAAACCATAAGCTATCCAACGTTTACGAGCATTTTCGGTTACTTTTGGGCTTCAAAATGTGTGCCAATGGCTTCTCCTTGTAATATTTTAATAATATTACTGGGTTTTTGACCATGAGTTATGACTGTGCGGACTCCTGCACTGGTGGCAATCCTGGCTGCTGTTAACTTTGTCACCATTCCCCC
>CAZWLZ010000148.1:0-8536 GCA_964634505.1 uncultured bacterium
AAAGAGTTTTATGAAGCTGATAATAATTGAATTAGGCGAAGAAATTCTTTAATCAGCTTCATAAAACTCTTTAATTATCGATTAGTCATCGTCAATTAAAGAGTTTTATGAAGCTGATAATAATTGAATTAGGCGAAGAAATTCTTTAATCAGCTTCATAAAACTCTTTAATTATCGATTAGTCATCGTCAATTAAAGAGTTTTATGAAGCTGATAATAATTGAATTAGGCGAAGAAATTCTTTAATCAAAATTTTAAAATTTGCCCTACGCAAACTAAATTTAACTAATTTAGTTTTATCTTGATTAATAACACTTTCTAATAATAAAAACCATTGATTAATAATTAACTCATAATTAAATTTTTCAGTAACAAAAATCTTGCCATTTTCACCCATTAATTTAACTTTATTTGGATTATTTAATAAACTAATTATCGCTTGAGAAAGTTGATTTTCATTATTAATTAAAACGCCTGTTTTTTTATTAATAACTGTCTCTTTTAAACCGCCACGATTAGCAGAAATTACAGCACAACCTCCAGCTTGAATTTCAATGGCACTAACGCAAAATGTCTCTAATGAACCACTACAATTAGGATTACAAATTCCTATAGTAGAATTACTAATAATTTCCCTTACTTGCTGAGGAGAGACTAAACCTAAAAAAGTTACTCCTTTTGCTGTTATTTCCTCTTTTGTAGTGCCTAAATAAGGGATGATGGCTGTTTTTTCAAAATTATCATCTGCTACACCTAGAATGCCTAATTTTGCTTCACGATTATATAATTTACCGCTACCTAAAACAAGCAAAGTTGCTGAAGGAATTTTATTTTTAACTTCCTGCCACGCTTTAGCTAAATGGTGAAAACCCTTGGCTGGAGTTAATGAGCCTAAATATAAAACTTGATTGGGCTGTTTTTTTATGCTGTTTTGAAAGTTATATAATTTGGGATCAATACTGTTATAAATATATTCAATTTTATTAAATATTGGCTTATCTCTAAAACCGTCTGCTTGAGTAGCAGAAACGCAAATTACTCTACTAATAAATTGAGATTCAAATAACATTTTTGTAATTTTAGGATCGGGATCATTATGACACCAAAAAATAGATTTTTGTTCAATTTTTTCTAATAGTTGAATACCCTTAATAATTTGTTCTTTTCCGATACTACTACAAAAAATTAAGACATCTATTTTATTAGATTTAGCTTGGTTTAAGCAGTCATTTAAATCATTACTATTAATGGAGATAAAATTATTTAATTCTAATGGGGGAGGTGTCTGAGAAAAAAAGTAAATTTGACAGTTTTTTTGAGTTAAATAATAAGCTAAAAATAAAGTTTGTGAATCTGTGCCACTAACTCCAATTTTACCTGTTAAAAATTCTTGCCAATCCCATTTACCAATATGTCTTGAATCAAAATAAATTCCTATTTTCACTCTTCTTATTCATTCTCAATTATTGATTATTAATTATTAACTATTAATTAAAGCATTTTCGCAAATAAATATTTTTAATGTAATATACGGCAAACGGTAAAAAATAGACTTTTCATAGTTGAGATTAGGGATAGCAAAATCTAATACCAATAAAGCTTTAGTTGGGTTTCATGCAACAAATCCAACCTATAAGAATTAACTTTTTTCATAATCTCTTACCCATTACCTATTACCCATTACCTAATTATCCATGATCTCTGGCATTATCTTGATTGCCTTCTAGGGGTAAACTTTTGGAATCAAAAGTAGAAATTTTACCTGTCAAAGAGGCGTAAGGTAATTCATTTTTAGCAATTAAAGCCTCTACATTAGACTCCATAATCGTTAACGGTTGTTCGCCAATAGTTTCGGCGATCGCCAAACCTTCTGCATTCAAAAAAACAAAATGAGGGATTCCTTCAATCCGATAGCGTAAAACCTCTGGTAACCATTTATTATTATCAATATTAAGCATGACAAAATTAACCGAATCTTGATATTTCTGTTTAAGAATGGCTAAATCTTTGGCCATTGCTTGACAACTGGTACACCAATCAGCATAAAATTCGATCAAACTCGGTTTATGATTATTGGTAGCTATTTCTAAGGGAATAGATTGATTTGCTTGGGCTTCTAAAGACTCTGTGAATGCTCCTGTTTTTATACCTAATCCTAAGGCAACACTTAAGGCGATCGCCACTATGGCAATAAGGATATTGGCGAAACGATTAGAATTTACTATAGTATTATTATCAGTCATAAATAAAATTAATATTTATAATTACTTATCAAAATTTATTGTATTGTAACGATTCTTTACTTAAAATTGTTAATGATTATGAATAATTAAATTTAACCTCCTTTGGACAAAATAAGAAATAAAATGAATTGATAAGTATTATTAGTGCCTATTTTAAACATTAATCATGAAAAAAAGAGTTACTCTAACATTTCCTCGCACCATAATTCAAATGCCCATAACTTATCGATTAGCCAAAGATTTTAATGTGGCAGCGAATATTATTAGGGCGCAAGTTGCACCTAATCAAATTGGTAAATTAGTATTAGAATTATCAGGAGATATTGATCAATTAGAAGCTGCTATTGATTGGATGAGAAGCAAAGAGATAAATGTTGCTTTAACCACAGGGGAAATCAAAATAGATGAAGATATTTGTGTTCATTGTGGCTTATGTACGGGAGTTTGTCCAACAGAATCTTTAAGTTTGCATCCTGAGACATTTCAGTTACAATTTAGACAACAAACTTGCGTAGTTTGTGAACAGTGTATCCCAACTTGTCCAGTTCAAGCTATTTCTACTAATCTTTAATTTAAAACGGACACAAGTCAAAAATTTTGATTAATAATATTTTCAAAAGTTTACATCTCACTTCTGAAATTGTATTTAATATTAAGAAATGATCGAAAAATAAGATAAACATAATTTTATTTTTTATCATGTGTATTAACAGAAATAATATTTTAAAGACTTTTAGAGAGTAGAAAAATGGACAGATTTGTTTTAAATGATGCCCTAAAAACAGGGGTAAAAATGATTGATACTCATCATCAACAATTAATTGATGCTATTAACGATTTAGCGGAATTAATTGAAACGGGAAATCAGGGAAATGGGGTAAAAAAAATCTTGACATTTTTACAATTTTATGCTGAGTGGCATTTTGAACATGAAGAAAAATGCGCCCATAAACATGAATGTCCTATGGCCGAAGTGAATAAACAAGCTCATAGTAAATTTTTAGATACGGTAACTTTTTATCGTGAAAAATACCGTCAAGATAATATTGATCAAGATTCTATAGCTAGAGAAATTCATGGTAAATTATCTCAATGGTTGGTGGATCATATCAAAGGAATTGATGTTAAATTAGGGCAAGAAATTCTTAGCTCTTCTGTTGCCTAGTTATCATCCCAAAAACGAGTTAATGAGGAGATTGTTTTTTTTATATTCCTGTTTTTTAGAGCAGTTATTTAAAGACTAAAAATTAATGATCGTTGATCGTTCTAATTTTTAGTTGAGCTAGGAAACTTTAAAACAGAGGATAAAGACAATTTTTGATAATTTATAGGCATAATTTGATTATTTAGAGTTAAAAATCTCTTTAATACCGCAATCTCCTAATACCCCAATACCCCTATCTTAATTCTGGGTAATCTATTTTTAAAACCACAAAAAATTTCCCAAGATATTGTACCGATGGTGTTTGCCCAATCATCGGCTACTATTTCTGAGACTCCGTCTTTGCCTAAAATCGTTACGATTTCTCCCACTTTAATAGGAGGTAAATCAGTAATATCAATCATAATTTGATCCATCGTAATATTACCAATTTGGGGGCAAAATATGCCCTTAATTAATACTTGCATTCGATTTGATAATAAGCGAGGAATACCGTCAGCATAACCAATGCCTACTACTGCTATTTTCATTTGGCGATCGCCAACAAAAGTATGATTATAACTTACTCCAGTATGAGCTGGAATTGTCTTTATTTGAGTTATTCTAGCCTTGACTTGCATCACGGGGGTTAGATTAACTTTTTGCTTAAAATGAGGGGCGGGATAAGCACCATATAAGGCTAATCCTACTCTAACTAAATCATAATGTAATGTTTGATTTTGTAAAGTGCCAGCGGAATTAGCCAAATGTAACAAAGGAATAGATAAATTCTGTTTTTTAAGAGCAATAATTAACTGATTAAATCTTTCTTGTTGTAACTGCATAAAACTGACATCTAAATCATCAGCTGTTGCTAGATGAGAATAAATACTCTTTATAGTCAAAGAAGGTAACTTGTGGACGAATTCGATAAAATCTAACGCTTCATGCCAAAGAGTGCCTAATCTAGTCATGCCTGTATCGATTTTGAGGTGAATAGATAAGGTTTTTTGTAAATTTTGACAAGTATCAGCAAAAATTATAGCTTGTTCAATATTAACCAAAGTAGGTTCTAAATTATAATTAATAGCCTCTTCTATTTCTTCTAACGTATTGATTGCACCTAAAAGTAGAATTCTTGCCTTAATTCCATTTTCTCTTAATTCTATTCCTTCTTTTAAAGTGGCGATCGCCAAAAAAG
This sequence comes from uncultured bacterium, assembly GCA_964634505.1. GTDB lineage: Bacteria > Cyanobacteriota > Cyanobacteriia > Cyanobacteriales > Cyanobacteriaceae > CAZWLZ01. The sequence goes on from CAZWLZ010000148.1 coordinate 4,586, forward strand.
AACAACCATTTTTAATCAAAGTTTCAGCCACATTAACTGCCCCATGCCCATAAGCATCAGCTTTAATCACAGCCATAAAACGACAGTTAGAAGCAAGAATTTTGGTTATTTCTTGAAAATTACAAACTAAAGCATGATGATCAATTTCGATCCAAGCCCTTTGTTGAAGATTAATCATAAGTAATTAAGCATAAAAATTCTAATCTTTAATTGTTAACTATTCATTAGTCAATTGTCAATTTTCAATTGTTTGTGTTAGTATCATTTTTAAAACCTTTTTGATATAAAATCATGGGTAAAGTGTTAGTCTTAAACGCCTCTTACGAACCTCTTAATATTACTAATTGGAAAAGAGCAGTAGTATTATTAATCAAGGGAAAAGCCGAACAACTCGAATATAACGAGCATAAATCCATTACTCGCACATTCCCTTTTCCCACCGTAATTAGGTTACGATATTACGTCAAAGTACCCTATAAAGATATGCCCTTAACAAGGCGTAACGTTTTAGAAAGAGATAAAAATCTTTGTCAATATTGTAATTATAAAGGTGACGAATTAACCATTGATCATATTATTCCTAAATCTCGTGGGGGAAAGGATACATGGGAAAATTTAGTCGCTGCTTGTGTTCGGTGTAACATTAAAAAAGGTAATCGTACACCAAAAGAAGCAGAAATGCCCTTAGCCAAATCGCCTCGAAAACCTTACAGTAGTCTTCATTTCGAGATTACCAAATGTACCAATAATAATCTCAATCATGAATGGAGAAAATATGTTATCGGCATTTAAACAAAAATAAAATTATTCTCTCCCCTTAAAAAGGGCAGGGGTGTTTCATTCTAAAATTTGTAGTTGGGATAAAGTAAGAAGTAATAATTTTTTATAATTTATAATTAGTTTCTGATTATCTCAAGATTTTTTATTCTGACTTAAAATCTGGGGGGAGAAAATCCCCCCCATACCCCAACCTTTTTACAGATTTGAAACAGTTCTGCCTTAAAATACTATATCAATTTTCTATTATCATTATTTATTTATTTAGCTTCTAATTTAGTTAATCGACTTTTTAAGTCTTGATTTTCTTCTTTTAGTTTATCTATTTCTTTTTTCAATTCTTTGAGCATTTTATCCCCTCCTAATTTTTCTTGAATACTTTGTATGGCCTCTTCTGCACGACGTTTTACTCTTCCATCGGGGGTAGTTTGAGCGATATTATTCAATAAAGAAATAGCTTGATTATGTTCAATTTGTGATAAGCCACTGATTAAAGCCATTTGGGTTAAAAAGAAGGTGTCTTGTAAAATAATTTCAAAATTATCAAATATTACTTCTAATTTGTCTGGTTTTTGTCCTTTTGCTACACTTCCTAACCCTCGTATTGCTGCTAAACGTAGAGGTTGTGGTATTCCTAATTTGGTGTTTTCGATGATTAAATCAACGGCTTTTTCTGAGTTTTTAAGATTACTTAAAGCGGCGATCGCCGATGATCTAATTATTTCATTCCAACCACTTTTGGTCTTGAGAATTTCTGTTAAAATTTCGATTACTTCTGTTTGTTTATGTTCTAAATTACTATTAACAATTGAGCCTAAATTTCTAATAGCTGATGATTCTACATAATAACTGGGATCGCCCATAACTACTATATTTTTGATGACTTCATAGGTTTCAATAGTCTTAATTTGACTTAAGGCTTCTATAATAGACTTTCTTACATTAGGATTTTTGTCTTTTAAACCTTCAATTAAAACGGGGGTAACTTGATTTAATTTAATTTTTCCTAATTGTTTAGCCACTTCCACTTTTACCCCCCAAAAAGGATCATTTTTTAAGGCTTCTTCTAAGGCTTTGATGGCTTCTAAATTGCCTTTTTTGGCGATCGCCACACTGGCATAAATACGAGAAATAGGATCGTTATCGTACTTTAATTGGGCTTTTAATTCAGCCAAAGGGTATTCTAATTTAACAGTTTTTAAGTAATTATTACCCACATCAAAACTAATAAAGTCGGGCTTTTTTTCTACTGGAAAATAAAATATTTGTTCTTTTTGATTAATATTTAAAGTAAAGTTTTTGAAATTTATTTCTTCTTTATTCTCTGAATTAATATAGGCAAAATTAACGGGAATTTTTAACTCAAATAAGTCTTTTATTTTACCTTGTTCTTCTTTAGCTTGAACTTGTGTAACTTTTAATGCACATAAATTATTATCATTATCCCAACTATAATTTATTTTAAAATCAGGATGGCCTCCTCTAAAAACATATTGATCAAAAATGGGACTCAAATTATAACCAGTTGTTTCTTCGATCGCCCTTAATAAGTCAATTGTTTCGATAGTTTTATGAGCGTTTTTATTAACAAAATTATGAATAGTTTGATCAAATAATTCATCTCCTAAAATAGTACGAATTAAATGATAAATACAAGCCCCTTTTTCATATAAATGGCGATCGTATAATTCGATGGCCTCTCGATAAATATTGGTTACAATTGGGCGGCGATAACGACTAGAATCTTCTTGAATATAAGCATTAGCTTCTTTGAAACGGTAATAATCAGCTTCCTCTTTACCATACTGGTATTCAGTCCATAATACCTCAGAATAGGTAGCCATGCCCTCTTTTAACCAAGCATGACTCCAATGTTTAATTACCAATAAATCACCAAACCATTGATGAGCTAACTCATGGGCTACAAGACTTTCTGTCATTTTATTATCTAATGTAGCACGTTCATCTAACAAACAACGATCAGTTAATAAAGTAGTAGAAGTGTTTTCCATGCCGCCAAAAATGAAATCATCAACACATACTTGGGCATATTTAGGAAAAGGATAAGGATAACCAAATTTTTTGCTAAAAAACTCAATCATTGCCGGAGTTTTGCCCATACTTCTTACCGCATCGGCTTCTCGGCTTTTGTCCACATAATAATTAACAGGAATATTTTGCCATTTATCTTCGATGACGGCGAAATCACCCACCGCTAAAGTCATCAAATAAGTAGGATGTATTTGCTTTTGTAACCAATGATAAATAATAAAATTATCTTCTTCTTTTTGGTCAATTAATTCGCCGTTAGATATAGCTAAATAAGGTTTTTCTACTTTTATTTGAATTTCCGATGTGGCTAATTGTCCGGGATAATCGAAACAAGGAAACCAATAACGAGAATCTTCATCCTCCCCTTGTGTCCAAACTTGAATTGATTTATTAGGGTAATTTTGATCAGGTGTGATAAAATATAATCCTCTTTGAGGCTCGATTTTAGAATAGGCGATCGCCAATTGAAAAAGATTATCTGTCTTAGGTTGTAACAAATTAATCGTTAAAATTTGACCATCATAATCAAAAGGTTGATTAACATGATCAATTAAAACAGATTCAATTTCTAAATCTACCGCATCAAGAAATAATTGTTTAATTTCGTTTCTAACCGGAGACAAAATAAGATGGCAAATACCTTTAAAACTTTTATTAGGAATATCTAAAGTTAAATCTAAAAAAATATGCTTAACTTTAGCACTGTGATCGGGATTGTAATGGGGTTTTGCCCCTGGTAATTCAAAATTTTTTTTGTCTTCTTTCTCAAAATAATAATATGACATATTTCAAATTTTTATAAAAGTTTTGATAATAGCTTATTTCTTACTTATCTTACAAAGAAAAGGAATTTTTGAGTAAATTTATTATTATTTTGATCGTTTTAAATTAATAACTAATAACTATGATGCTGATTCAATCTTAACCTAATACTTATTACCGAATACCCTTTACCTATTAGCTATTCTTTAACTTTCAAGACCAAAAATACGAGCTAAATATTTTTCAACTTTATAGCCCGAATCAATTGTTTCTAAAGGGTCTTTTCTCAAGCGATGACGCAAACATAAAGGCATTACCCGTCGAATATCATCTATAGTTACCTCTGTACGTCCTTCAAAG